>NZ_DFME01000034.1:29364-30138 GCF_002375605.1 Hyphomonas sp. UBA3601
AGCGGCTTGAACTCGTCTTCCAGCAATTCGCCCGATAGGCGGCGGTCCACCTGTCCACGGAATTGCGCGACCCGCTCGGAGACGATCCGGGCGTCAAACTCATCATATCTGTACATTACGCAGCCTCTTTTGCGTGCGGTATATTGAGGGCCACTTCGGTGCGGCTGACCCATCTTTCCACGGAAGGAAAATCAGACAGGTCAAAGCCACCCTCATGGGCGACCCGTGTGTAGGCGACCAACGCAATATCGGCGAGCGTCATCGCATCGCCAACCAGCCAGTCGGTATAGGTCAATTGCAGCTCCATCACACCGAGCGCGCGGCGCCCCTTGGCCATCAGCTGCGGATCGATCTGGTCATCCGGCGTATTGAGATAATGTTTCTGGAAGCGCCTCACAGCAATGGCGGTCTCGTGAGAGTATTGTTCCCAGAACAGCCAGCTCATCATCTGGGCCCGGCGGAACGTGTCAGAAGGGACCAGGTCACTGCCTGCCTCTTCGGCGAGATACAACATGATGGCGTTGGACTGTGGCAACGCACGGCCATCCGGCCAGCGCGCCAGCGGCACCTGACCCGCCGGGTTCAGCGACAGGAAGTCTTCGGTCTGGGTGCCGCCCTGAAGGATATCGACCTCTACCCAATCATATGGGATGCCAAGCAAGTCAGCGGTCCATTTCGGTTTCATGCAATTGCCGGAAATGGAATCGCCGTAAAGTGTGAGTCGCTGAATCTCGCGATGGGGCATTATGCGCCCTCTCCATAGGAAACGGTCGG
>NZ_DFME01000034.1:30259-35363 GCF_002375605.1 Hyphomonas sp. UBA3601
GTGACTTCCATGAAGTAGGGATCGGTAACGATCCCCTCCTGCGTCTGAGCATCTGCAAGGCGCGCTTCGGCCTCATCGCCTGTAAAGGCGGCAACTTTTGAAACGTCCTGGGTCCAGCTGCCGTCGGCGGCCATCCAGACATTCTGGCCGGTCGCGGTCTCCCATGCGGTGACGGCCTTTGGCGTATCCGCCTTAAGTTTCGGGCGAACGGATGTCATACGAAAGTCTCCTGGCTGACGCAGCCTGAAAGGCCGATTGCGCCACTCGCGAAAGGCAGGCCCGCCACTTTGCCGATGATGAGCAATGCTGGACCCTCGATACCATTGTCTGTGATCAGGTCAGGCAGTTCAGCAAGAATACCGAAAACCTGAATTTCGTTCGGCCGCGTGCCGTTCTCGATCACTGCGACCGGCGTGTCTGGCGCGCGCCCGGCTTCGATCAACTTGTCAGTAATGGCGGCCGCTGTGCCGACGCCCATGAAGACGGTGACGGTCTGGTTCGGCTTGGCCAGCGAGTCCCAATCGAGATCGGGCACGCCGCCCGCCTTGGCATGGCCGGTGACGAAGGTCAGGCTCTGGGCATGATCGCGATGGGTCAGCGGTACACCTGCCTGCGCCGCGCATCCCAGCGCCGACGTAATACCCGGCACCACGAAGGCTTCGACGCCTGCGGCCAGCACCGCTTCCATCTCTTCACCGCCACGCCCGAAGATAAACGGGTCGCCGCCCTTCAGGCGTACAACGCGCTTGCCATCGCGGGCCGAGCGGATCAGCATTTCGTGAATTTCATCCTGCGGGACGGAGTGGTCGCCCTTGCTCTTGCCGACAGACACGCGGTCGGCATCCCGGCGAATGAGCGTCAGGATATCGTCGCTGACCAGACGGTCATAATAGACAATGTCGGCTTCCTGCAGCAGGCGCAGCGCCTTCAGGGTCAGCAGCTCCGGATCACCCGGACCCGCGCCAACCAGATGGACCACGCCTTGCGTCCGGCCGCCGGACAGTGCGTCGCGCATCGCCTGTTCAGCAGCTTCCAACTCGCCCGCATAGGCAAGTTCGGCAGCCTTGCCATTGAGCACGCTCTCCCAGAACTTCCGACGCGCGCCAGCATCCGGCAATTTGGACTTTACCTCTTCTCGCATGCGTCCGGCCAGTTCCGCCAGATCGCCGATGCGTGCGGGTGTAAGCGCTTCAAGTTTGGCTCGCACCGATTTGGCAAGTACAGGCGCAGAGCCGCCCGAGGCCACGGCAGCAACAATCTCGCCGCGGTCCATGATGGATGGAACCGTAAAATCGCAGAGATCTGGCCGATCGACGACATTCAAAGGCACGCCATATTGGCGCGCCCAAGTGATCGCGCGATCTGTGTTTTCATCAATTCGGCAGGCCACAATTGCGAAACGGGCAACATCGAGCGCGGCGCCAGCTTGGTCCTGCGGCGCAATCGTTATGCGCCCGGCAAACTCCTGAGCGAAGCCGGAATCGATGTCTTTTCCAATAATCACAGTGATATGCGCCGGTGTTTTGGCGAGCAGTCGCACCTTGCGGCGCGCTTCCTCACCACCGCCGAACACGACGACGCGCGCGTCATCCATGTTGAAGAAAGCCGGAAATTGGCGCATGCGGGCGGACCTCTTTTTAGGCAAGCTGATCAGTCAGGTGTCAAAATGGCTCTTGACGCGGCGGACGCAAGCATGAACCCCTACAGCGATCCTTTAGAGAAACTATCCATGTCAGACCCATCCGACCGACTTCCCCCATTGAACGCGCTGAGAGCCTTTGAGGCCGCCGCGCGGCGCCTGTCTTTTACACAGGCTGCCGAAGAGCTGAATGTCACGCCCGGCGCGATTTCACAACAGATAAGGCAGCTGGAAGAATATGCCGGCACGCCCCTGTTCAAGCGAACGGGCCGTTCAGTTTTGCTGACAGATGCCGCCCAGGCCAGCCTGCCGCTGGTGCGCGATGCATTCGAGAGAATTTCTGAAGCCGGGCGGATCATGCAGGCTCCAGCGCGCAAAGGCCGGGTCATGGTGTCATCTGCGCCGTCCTTCGCCGCGAAATGGCTGGCGCCCCGCCTTGATGGCTTCCACCGGGAACATGAGGAGACCGAGGCCTGGATCTCGGCCGATATGGGCCTGACCGATTTCACCACGGCCGATGCCGATTTCGCAATCCGCTATGGCCGGGGCAATTATGACGGCCTGAAATCTGAAAAGCTGATGGACGAGACTGTCTTGCCGGTCTGTTCCCCTGCCCTGCTGGAAGGATCCGACGCGATCCGCAAGCCCTCGGATTTGCGGCATCACACACTGATCCATGATGAGAGCAACGAGAATGACCCGTCCTGCCCCGACTGGGCCAGCTGGCTGCGTGCGCGGAATGTGAAAGATGTTGATGGCTCACGCGGCCCACGTTTCAACCAGGCGATCCTCGTGATCGAGGCGGCTGCCGCCGGACGCGGCGTGGCGCTTGCCAAACGCGCGATTGCAGCAGCGGATCTCGCCTCTGGTCGGCTGGTCGCACCCTTCGCGGATGGCTCCCACCTGATCGATTTCGGGTACTGGATCGTCTATCCGAAAGGCCGTCACCTGACGCCAGATGTACGCAACTTCATCAAATGGCTGAAGACCGAGGCGACCAATAGTGAAGTGGTCGGCGTCTAGGGCTCATTGCCTTCCCAGTCGACAATCCAGTCTTCTGTGTCCTCATCGAAGACCGTGTCCTCGGATACGGTGCGCCCCCGGATCGAATGCCCCTCTTCGTGGATGCGGTTGCGGTCACCACACACGAGATAGTGCCAGTCCGGCAGCTCCTTGCCCTCATGGATCAGGCGATAGGTGCAGGTCTTTGGCATCCAGCGGATTTCCTCGACCTTCTTCGGAGTAAGAATCACGCAGTCTTCGACGATCTTCTTGCGATTTTTGTAGTCGGCACACTGACAGTTATCCCCGTCAAACAGGCGGCAATGGAGTCGCGTGTAAGCGATCTCACCGGTATCTTCATCTTCCAGTTTGAGCAGGCAGCATTTGCCACAGCCGTCGCAGAGGGATTCCCATTCCTGCGATGACATCTGAGCCAGTGGTGTGGTTTTCCAGAAAGACTTGGTCATCCCCTCAGGGCAGCCCATTCCGGCGTCTTTTCGATCAGTGCCGTTGCAAACCAGCAAGACGAAGAAACCGTCTCACCCGCAGCAATGATGTCATTCATCACACGCGTCACCAGATTTTTGCCAAGGCCGCGTCCACCCAGTTCTCCCGGCACGATCGTGTGCGTGATATGGCGCAGCCCGGTCCGCGGACGCTCATAGGTCAGATATGCTTCCAGCCCGTTCTCGAAATAGCTGTAGCGCATATGATTTTCATCATGGGTGATGGGTATCGTGGTCATGCCAGTACATCCTGCCATTCTGCATGTTTTTGAACTTGCGCCTTCGCGAAAGGGCACAGCGGAATGATCTTGATTCCGTCCCGGCGCGCATCCTCGACTGCGCGTTTGACCAGGGCTACGCCGACACCCATGCCGCCGAGCGCTTTCGGAACGCCGGTATGGTCGATGATGATCCGCTCCGTACCCGCCTTCGAATAGGTCATCTCGGCCTCGTGGCCGTTGACCAGGGTGACGTAGCGCCCGCCGGTCTCTCCGTCTTCGCGCTTGATCTCAAACTCGCTCATGAGTGTATGCCTTCTGCTGAGAGCCCCTATGTGGCGCGCCATCCGGCAGCACGCAAGGAAAAGCCGCCCCCGGAGGAGCGGCTTTCACAGTGGTTCAGGGGGTCGCCTATTTGTTGACGGCGTCCTTTACGTCACCCGCTGTCTTGCGAGCTTCGCCTTCGGCCTTGTCCATTTTGCCTTCGGCTTGCATCTTCTTGTTGTCTGTCATTTCACCGACAGTTTCCTTGACTTCGCCTTCAGCTTCCTTGGCACCGCCCTTGAGATGTTCCTTGTCCATTTGGGTCTCCTTCAGTTTGTTTGTGTCGGCCGCATGATCGCGGTCACTCATTCAACGCGCGACGGACAAGAGCGATCCGATTAATTCGGTGTCAGAAAGCATGCAGCCGCGGAGGACTGTTCAAAACGGTATGGCCCGGCTAACCCGTCTCGCATGGCCCGCTTGCTCACGCATCCCATGATTGACTGGAAGGACGACGGCACGCCCGTCGCCCGCGAGGCGGGGGACGTGTACTTCACGGCGGGGGATGGACTGGCTGAAACCCGCGCGGTTTTCCTGCAGGGCTGCGGCCTTCCAGAAGCCTGGGCAGGCAAGACCGAGTTCACGGTAGCGGAAACCGGGTTTGGCACAGGATTGAACTTCCTCGCCTTGTGCGAACTGTGGCAAGCGCACCGACCAACCCCGGATGCATGGCTCCACTTTGTCAGCTTCGAAGGCTTTCCCCTGACTGAGGACGATGCGGCGCGCGCGTTGGGCGCGTGGCCCGAACTGGCATGCTTGGCAGCGCGACTGCTCGCCGATTGGCCAGGGCCTGTGCGCTGTGTACACCACCTCGTCTGGCCTGATATCGGCGTCACTCTCACGCTTCATCTCGGCGATATTCACGACACGCTGCCCCAGAGCCAGTTCATGGCCGATGCCTGGTTTCTCGACGGATTCAGCCCGGCAAAGAATGAAGCCATGTGGTCAGCTGATCTTTACGGACTGATTGCAGAGCGCTCCAAGCCCGGCGCGAGCATCGGCACGTTCACCGTGGCAGGCACAGTTCGGCGCGGACTGACAGAGGTCGGCTTCGATGTCGTCAAAGCACCGGGACACGGCCGCAAGCGGCAGCGACTGGAAGCAAGGTTGGCACTTGCCTCTCCCGCCAAGCCGGACATTTACGGCCTGCGCGCGCATAGTGGCCCTCGCCAAAAGATCGCCATTCTGGGCGCAGGAATTGCCGGGGCGAGCGCGGCTTACGCCCTGACAGAGCGCGGCGCAGATGTGACTGTGTTTGATCCAGTTGGCCCCGCAAGCGGCGCAAGTGGCAATCCGCTGGCCCTTATGATGCCTCGGCTCGATGCGGGCGACACGGCGCAAGCCCGCTTGCTGATCGACGCTTATCTTGCCGCCCGCCGCGCCTATTCAGGCATGGAAGGCGCACACGAAACCAC
>NZ_DFME01000034.1:35588-36274 GCF_002375605.1 Hyphomonas sp. UBA3601
GGCGGCGGCCTGCTCCACAAGCGCGCACTGGTCCTTGAGCCTGCGCGGATCATTTCCGGATTGCTCGACAATGTTCGGGTCCGGACCGGGACGGTCGAGATTTCGCTACAGGATCGCTTGGTGAATGCCGAGGTGTTCGACATCATTGTCCTCGCCACCGCCATGGAGACGAACCGGCAACTTGGCTGGGTCGGGCTGGAAGGCCGATTGGGTCAGGTCGAGAGCGTCGCGGACGCCACACCCGTTCAAGCAGAGGCAATGGCGAGCGGGCACTACGCACTGGCATTGGAAGATCAGAGGCTCTGGGGCGCTACCTTTGAAAAAATCGAAGATGGTGTACCGGCTGCAACGTCCGCCGCTGCCCGCGCCACCAATGCCGACGCATTGCGACAATTGTCTCCATGGTGGCAACGAAGCGCAACGTCGCTGCCCGTTCAGTCTCGTGCTGCCATTCGTGCGACCACCGCTGATCGATTACCCCTGGTCGGTGCCGTGCCCGATTACTCTGCAGCGCTGGAGACATTTTCCGGCATGCGAAAAGGGCGCCCTGTCGATGCGGACGCCCCCGTGTTGCCGGGCATATTCATGGTGAACGGTTTTGGCGCGCGCGGCTTTACCTGGGGCCCCTGGGCCGGCCGGGTGCTGGCGGCCATGTGCCTTGGCGGGCCCTCCCCCGCCGAAGTGGC
>NZ_DFME01000034.1:36325-38385 GCF_002375605.1 Hyphomonas sp. UBA3601
CCCTCCCCCGCCGAAGTGGCGGCGCTCGAGGCGGTCAGCCCCGTGCGCCTGATTGTTCGCGCTTTAAAGCGCGGTGAAGTCTGACTCACCAAAAGAGCGGGCGATGCTGAGGCGAACGCCCCCCTCTTCGTGCGGCGCAAACGTCATCTGAAGCCCGCCGAACTCCAGTGCTGTCTGTCCCTGGAGGCTGGAGAGAAAGAGTACCATCATCAGGATGAGGATGGAGATCCCTCCGAGCAGCCAGTTATTCGTCAGTAGCGTCCCCTTACGCATTTTTCCGGTCCTTCTTGTCGGATGGTTAGGGTGAATGGGCGCGGTCTAGTTGCCACGCTCCAGGTCGCGGAATTCCTTGCGCAGTCGCCACTCGTCAGATGTGACCTTGCGTTCGATATCCCTGAGGCGTTCATCGAGATCCATGAAAGTGTATTTCAGGTTCCCGAAAGTGGCTCTGGGGCGGTCGTTCACGTTGCGCCAGAAAACATCTTCTTCCGGTGATATGGTACGACCGCCCAAAGGTGTCCGCGGCGTGATCATCCAGACGACGATATAGGCAATCAGGGCGATCGGTCCGGCGACAAAGAAAAAGGCGAGCACGGCCAGCAGGCGCACCAGGATGGGTTCCCAACCAAAGCGTTCGGCAAGGCCGCCACAGACGCCGGCAATGACCTTGTCATGACGCGAGCGGTAATAGCGCTTTGGATTCGGGGAGCCGTACTGGTCGCCTTCTGGGGCTGTATCACGGTAGGCACGGGATTGGCGGGACATATGTCTGGGTCCTTAGTCGTCAAAAGTGGGGCGGGAAGAACGAGGCGGCCTGCGGGGGCTGTCCGCTTCGCTCTGCTCAAGGAGAGATTCGAGCGTCTCGATCCGGCGTTCCATCGCCTTGGCCGAGCGCCAGAGATCCTCCATCATGCGCTCATCGTCGGGCATCAGGGTTTTCTGCTTCCGCCACAGGGTAATGTAGTGGAAGATCATGCCCGGGAGGACGATGAACAGCGAGACGATCGCTATGATTGGAATAAACTCATCCATCAGGCGGCCTCGTCAGCAGATGGCTGCCGGTTGGCGCGCGCCTGGGCGATGAGGCCCGGAGCGCAGACCAACGTCATGAAGCCGGTGAGGCAAGCGAGTGAAAACAACATCGATTAGTCCTCCGATTTCTTGCTGGAAGACTTCGCCGATGACTTGGCGCGCTTCGCTTTCAGGGCTTCGAGTTCCTTCTCGACGCTCTCGTCACGCTCCAGCGCGGCGAATTCGGCTTCGAGGGTCGGTTCACGGCCCTTGATCGTGTCAGCATAGGCTTCCATTTCGTCGACCTTGCGCTCGATATTGCCGTAGCGCGCCAGCGCATCATCCACTTTGCCGTCATAGACCTGGCTGCGAATGCGAATGCGCTGCTCGGCCGCTTCGCGGCGCATCATCAGTGCCCGATGCTTTGCCTTCGCTTCGTCAAGTTTGGCTTGAAGCTTGGCCAGATCGTCCTGGCGCTTCTCGAAGGCTTCTTCTGCCGCGTCCATTGCCAGCTTGCGGCGTTCGATTTCGCCATCAGCTTTCTGCTTGGCGGTCAGAGCGCCACGGGCCAGGTCTTCACGACCCTTGTCGATGGCCAGTTCAGCCTTTGCAGCCCATTCGTCGCGGGTCTGCGTGAAATGGACGATTTCGCGTTCCATTTCCTTTTTGTCTGCCATGGCGCGGGCCGCGGCGGTGCGAACCTCAACCAGCGTATCTTCCATTTCCTGGATGATGAGCCGGGCAATCTTTTCAGGATTTTCGGCGCTGTCGAGCATCGCGTTGATGTTGGAATTGATGATGTCACCGAGTCGGGAGAACAAGCCCATTTTGGTGTCCTTTCGTGAGTGGGGGGAGGATTAGAAGAACAAACCGCCGAAGAAGATGCCGACGACGAAGAACATCCAGCTTTCCGCCGGGCGCGTCGCGAGCCACCGACCGAAACGGCCAGCATCCGAGCGGGCTTCCGAAGTGTTGTAGCGATCTTCCATTTTCAGTTTGTCCTTCTTGTGTTTGTGAGCAACGCCCTGTCGCTCCGAGCCCTTCTGTCA
>NZ_DFME01000031.1:0-498 GCF_002375605.1 Hyphomonas sp. UBA3601
CTGAAGCAAATGCCCCGCCGAATGCAATGAGGGGCTGCCCGTGGCCCTGGGCAGCCCCTCCAACGCTATTCCGGGAGGAAAAGGTCTAGCGTTGTCCCGCGTCAGCGACGAGGGTTACAGCTTGGCGCGCAAAGACAGGCGCGGTCGGGAGGCTGGAGATTTCCTGCTTGTCCAGGATCTTCTTCAAAGCAGCCTTCTTGATATTCTTGGTACATGTACGGTCTACAACCGGTTGGCTGGTGACCGGGGAGCGTGTTGAGCAGGCTTCCTTGGCTTGCGCCTCGATGGATTCGAGAACGACAGCTGCGCCAGCGTCGGATGCCAGCAGGGCCTTGTCATAGGCAATTTCTACAGTGATGGGTTTGCCTTCTGCATTTGCAGCAGCAGGAACGATGATCGCGGCGGCCATCAGGACCGGGATGATGAACTTTTTCATGTCAAAACTACCTTCAGAGTTAGCGACGGCGTGATTGCCGACAGGGAACTCCTCCCGCCCCA
>NZ_DFME01000031.1:699-875 GCF_002375605.1 Hyphomonas sp. UBA3601
ACCGAAGCGTCATGGCCTTTCCGTGCGGGATTGACGTTTCATGTTGCACCGCAACAAAAGCGCATGTTTCCGCATGGCTCAAGTGAAAGGTGCACGGCAGAAAGTCATAGCTGGGTTGCGCCTCATGTTTGCACGAAGGCTGTGCGGGTCGTGCTCATTTGTTTGTCATATGCGAC
>NZ_DFME01000031.1:1020-1807 GCF_002375605.1 Hyphomonas sp. UBA3601
GGCTCAGGCTCGTAGATTGACAGAACGTCGCAATCCCGCCATTTGACGCCATGTCGAAATTGAACACACCCGAACACGTTATAGATGCGCTGGAAAACCTGTATTCCGACGCCGTTTCCGCCCTGTCCTCGGCCCTGGACATGTTCCTTCATTCCGGAAAGCCACCGGCGCCCGCGCTGCGCGAATCCGGCGCGTTCTGCTATCCGCAAATCAGGATCGTCTACAATCCCGACGGACCACCCCCGCCGATTTCGCGCGCCTTCGGCAAGATGTCAGAAGCTGGCACATATGTTTCCACCATCACGAGGCCGGACTTTTTCCGCGACTATCTGACAGAACAGCTCTCCCTGTTGATGCGGGACTATGACATTGATGTGTATGTCGAGCAGTCGGATTCCGAAATTCCGTATGCCTATGTGTGGGAGCAGGGGCAGGCCAGTGGACTTGACGAGATCTCGCCAGCTGAACTGGCGCGTCACTTCCCAAGTCCAAACCTTGCCGATATTGGTGATGAAGTGGCCGATGGGGAGCTATACGAGCCCTATGAAACCCATCCACTGGCATTGTTCGACGCGCAGCGAGTCGATTTCTCTCTGAAGCGGCTGCAACATTATTGCGGTACGCCCGTTGAGCATTTCCAGCATTATGTGCTGTTCACGAACTATCACCGTTACGTCGATGCGTTTTGTGACTGGGCGTTGGACAAGCTGACAGAAGACAATCACTACACGTCTCTATCTGTTCCGGGCGGGTTGGAGGTCTCTGAGCCCACCGACACGTCCCGAAC
>NZ_DFME01000031.1:2057-6325 GCF_002375605.1 Hyphomonas sp. UBA3601
GCGGGCTGCGCCATAGTCAGGCAATCGGAGACTATGTGTTGGCGCATGCCTATTTGCGAGAAGACCATGTGCTCGACGCTGTTCTACCGCCGGAAATTCCCGTGCCGCCAATTGCCGAAGTGCAAGTCGCGCTGCAACAGGCGGCTGCGTCTGTGACGGGTGAGGACGAGAAACAGTTGAAACGGCGGTTGCGGACCGGAACGGTTGTGACCACGGATGATCGGAACTGGGAACTGCGCTTCTCTGCGTCCGCGCGCCGGTTCAACAAATCCCGAGCAATTGCGATCGATATGGAAAGCGCGACAATTGCTGCGAATGGCTTCCGCCTGCGCGTTCCATATGGTGTGCTGCTCTGCGTATCGGACAAACCTCTCCACGGTGAGATCAAGCTGCCGGGTGCGGCGAACCGCTTTTATGAGCGGGCCATTGGCGAGCATATTCGTATCGGAATAGAAACACTGGAACGTTTGTCGGCGGACAAAGGTGCGAAGCTGCACAGCCGCAAACTGCGCGCCTTTGATGAGCCACCGTTCAGATAGGCAGAGCCGTCTGGCAACAAAAAAAGGCGCAAGGCCCGGAAAACCGAAAACCTTGCGCCTTCGCCCTGGCTCACCTGAGCCCAAGCCTGTCTACTGCAGTTTGGTAATCTTTGTGCCTTCAATGCTGATGCCAGCCATCAGGCCTTTCTGGTCGAAAACAAATGCGTACGCGTCTTCCTTCAGTGTAGACGTGGAGAGGTTTTCTGCAACGCCCGCATTCACAAGAACCACAGTTGGTCCGACGCCGATCTCCCAGCCTTCGGATTTCTTGAGGTAGTCCACCGCATCATCATTCATCAGGAAGACAGCATAACCATATGACTGTGCGCCAGCCTGCAGCCCCCAGGACCCGGTGAATGAGCTGTAGTAATCAACAGTCGATCCACCACGGATCAGCTCGCCTTCGCCATACGCTCCGCCGACCCCCAGTCCGGCCTTGACCATGGATGGGAAGACCAGAACCGCGCGAGACTGGCTGTTTATGGCGCGGGCAGCGGCGTTCTCGCTGACCAGCTTGTTGAGAGCGGCGCGGCTCCCAGCGTCAATCTGCGCGCGGTCCACTTCGTCTGGGAGGGATGAGCAGGCGCTGAGGCCGAGGGAAGTACTGGCGGCGAGGCAACCTGCAAGCAGGGCAGAACGAAACTTCATCATGGACTTTGCTCCTTCATGACATCAGTACGCTTGAACTCCGGATTCCGGGCAAGGTTCCCGGAAGCGAGACACAAGATACCGCACTTTCGTTGACTTGTATCAATCAGCTGATCGGCTTTCCACCGGTCACGCCAATGATTTCGCCGCTGATATAGCTCGACTCCTGCGAGGCGAGGAAGACAAAGGTGGGTGCTAGTTCCGCTGGCTGGCCCGGCCGACCCATGGGCGTGCCCTTTCCGAATTCCTGCACTTTTTCCTGTGTTTGTCCGCCGGAGGGCTGGAGCGGCGTCCAGAATGGGCCCGGGGCAACGCCGTTAACGCGGACGCCGCGCTCGATCGCACCCTGAGCAATGGCCTCGGTGAAACCGCGAATGGCAAACTTGCTGGTGGCGTAGTCGAGCAGATAGGGAGCTGGGCTGAAGCCCTGATTGGACGTAACATTGATGATGGCCGCGCCGGGCGGCATGAGGGGGAGCGCAGCCTTGGTCAGCCAGAACATGGCATAGACATTGGTCTTCATGGTTTCATCGAACTGTTCATCGGAAATGTCTTCGATGCCCGGTTGGCGCACCTGCTTGCCCGCATTGTTCACCAGAATGTCGAGTCCGCCCATTCTCTCATGGGCTTCCTTGATCAGGGTATTGCAGAATTCCTTGTCGGTCAGATTGCCGGGCATGCGGTGTACGGCGTGGCCTTCGCCTTCCAGCAGGTCGCAGACCCAGTCGGCGTCTTCTTTCTCTTCGGGAAGGTAGTTGATGCAGATCTCTGCCCCTTCGCGGGCATAGGCGATGGCAATTGCGCGACCGATCCCCGAATCGCCACCGGTGATCAGTGCCTTGCGGTCCTTCAGGCGGCCGAAGCCCTGATAGCTGTTCTCGCCATGATCTGCTTTTGGCTCCATCTTGTGATCGAACCCTGGCTTGTCCTGCGGTTGCTTGGGGAAGGGCGGTTGTGGGTACTGCGTTCTTGGGTCACGCATGTCATATTGGGATTTGACGGTCTCGGTCATGGGGGCCTCTTTGAATTGGTGTGTCTCAATTCAACAGCGCCCAGGCCAACCGGTTCCCCTCATATTTCAGTCTCTGGTGGTTTCCCCTTGGACTCTCGGATTGCCGCGTCGTGAACGCAGCCTGAATGATCGACCCGGCCAATATTCAGGCTGGGTCCGGCTTTTGCCAGTCATGTGGCTGAAAAGAAGGGGAATAAACCATGCAAGACTGGTTCGATCAGATTGACATAAATCAGTATCTTCCGTCGGCGCTCTCGTGGGCGACCAATATCCTGCTCGCCCTGCTCATCCTGATTATAGGGTTCTGGATCGCCGGACGGGTCGGCAAGAGCATCCGAAATGCGGGTGAACGCAATGAGCGGTTGGACGACACGCTGTTTCGCTTCATGGGGAGCGTCGCGAAGTACGTTATCCTCGCTTTTGTCATCATTGCGGTCTTGAACCGTTTTGGCGTTGAGACGACCTCCATCGTGGCGCTGCTCGGCGCGGCCAGCCTCGCGGTCGGCCTGGCTCTGCAGGGAGCGATGTCGAATCTCGCGGCGGGGGTCATGCTGATGGTGTTCCGCCCCTACAGGGTGGGCGATTTCATTGACGCGGCTGGGAAGTTTGGGAAGGTGGACGAGATCACCCTGTTCACCACAGTGCTTCAGACATTCGACAATCAGCAGATCATTATTCCCAACGGCCAGATCTGGGGCGACCAGATCATCAATCACAGCCACCACCCGGTACGCGGTGTGGATATGCATTTCGGCGTGGCCTATGGCGAAGACATCGACAAGGCCCGCGCGACCATCGACAAGGTGCTGGCCGATCATCCTCACATCCTGAAGGATCCTGCACCCTTCGTTGAGGTCGAGACCCTCAATGACAGCTCGGTAGACTTCATCGTGCGGCCATTCTGTGAGGGCGCGCATTACTTCGATGTGCGCTATTCGCTTCCCGAGCAGGTGAAGAAGGCGCTGGATGCAGCTGGCATCGAGATTCCATTTCCCCATCGCAAGGTGATTGTGGTCAACGAAAACAGCTGAGCGGAAGGGGAGGGTCACAAAACCTTCCCCGACGCCCATCTGGACGATTGCGGCGTGGCGCGGTACCTCGCATCACATGACAGAGAGAATCTACACGCTTCAAGGCGTCCGCAACTTTCGTGACTTTGGCGGCTATGCTTCCCGCCACGGTGGACAGGTAAAGCGCGGCCGGTTGTTCCGGTCCGGGCACTATGCCGAGGCCACCGAAGAAGACCTGAGGGCACTTGGCGCACTGGGTATCCATCTGCAGGCAGACCTCCGCCGCCCGGACGAGCGCGAACGCAACGTGGCGCGCTGGTCTGCGCCCAATACGCTGACCCATGATGGGGGCCGGGAGCATGAAGCCCCGCATGCGCAATTCCTGAAGAAGGTCGAAGCGGACGCGCAAAAGGCCGATGACTGGATGAACGACTATTACGCGCTGGCACCGTTCAAGGCTCATCACGCTGAGCTGTTCTCTGGCTGGTTTGAGCACCTGGCCGGGCTGGAGGGTGACTCCGCGGGGCTCGTGAATTGCGCGGCTGGCAAGGATCGGACGGGCATTCTCTGCGCGCTGACACATCATGTGCTGGGCGTCGAGGAAGCGGACCTCCGCGCCGATTATGAGCTGACGAATACAGCCGTGAAGGTCGATGAATTCCTTCCGCAAGCGGCCGCCTTCTTCAATGAGCAGGTCGGCAAGGTATATGAACCTGAAGTGTTCCGGCCGTTTCTCGGTGTGCGGCTGCGCTATCTCGATACCGCCTTCAACGTGATTCACGACAAGCATGGAACCATCGATGCCTATCTGGCGGATGTGCTGGGTGTGGATGACGTCGCGCAGGAGCGCTTGCGAGCCCGATTGCTCGAGACCTAATCCTGCTGTGAGTAAATGAGATGAGCCCGCCCCATTGCGGCAGGGCCGCATGAGTCGCTAAAGTCCCGGCTGATGAGCGATTCCGAACTCCCCGAAGAACGCGACGACCAGACCTTCTCGATGTTCGGGGAGGATGAGGCGCCGAAATCGGCCGAATATCAGGTGCTCGCGCGCAAATACCG
>NZ_DFME01000031.1:6566-46587 GCF_002375605.1 Hyphomonas sp. UBA3601
ACCGCCCGCCTGCTGGCGAGGGCCCTGAACTATCAGTCAGACGATCATGACGGCCCGTCGATCCGGCTCGACCCGAAGGGCGAGCATTGCGATGCCATTATGGCGAGCCGTCATCCGGACGTGCTGGAACTTGACGCCGCCAGCCGCACCGGCGTTGCCGACATGCGCGACCTGCTGGACGGGGCACGCTACGCACCGGTCTCGGCGCGGCACAAGGTCTACATCATCGATGAGGTTCACATGCTGTCGACGGCCGCGTTCAACGCGCTGCTGAAAACGCTGGAAGAGCCGCCGCCGCATGTGAAGTTCATCTTCGCAACTACTGAGATCCGCAAAGTGCCGATCACGGTACTGTCGCGCTGCCAGCGGTTTGACCTGAAACGGCTCGATGCCGTGAATTTGTCTGAACATCTCGGTCGGGTCGCCACGCATGAAGGGGCGAAAGTCTCGGAAGAGGGACTCGCTTTGATCGCCCGGGCTGCCGAAGGTTCCGTTCGCGACGGCCTCTCGATTCTCGATCAGGCCATCGTGCAGACCATGGATGGCGAAGAAGTCACTGGCGCGGCGGTGCGTGACATGCTGGGCCTCGGCGACCGGGCGCGCCTGCTGGATGCGTTCGAGAAAGCGATCTCCGGCAGTGCTGCAGAGGCGCTGGCCGAGGTGAAAGACCAGATTCATGCAGGTGCTGATCCGGCGGTTATCCTGAAAGACCTGATGGATGTCTGTGCCGATGTCTCCGTAGCTCAGGCCACGGGGGGAGAGTTCCAGTCTGCCGGGCCCGCCGAATGGACCCAGCGCACATTGGCCATGGCGCAGAAACTGACCGCTGCGCAGGCCGCGCGCTACTGGCAGATCCTGCTCTCCGGGTTTAATGACCTCCAGACGGCGCCTGACACGGCGACCGCGCTGAACATGATCATCCTTCGCCTTGCGGCGGCGGCAAACCTTCCGTCACCGGAGGAGGCTGCGCGCATGATCGCCGAGTCAGGCGGTGCGCCGGGAAAGCCTGAACAACATGGCATGGCCCCGTCTCCCGCCGGCGGGCTGGAGAGCTTTGCCCAAATTGTCGCCTATCTGGGTGAGCACCGGGAAGTGAACCTGCAGGTCGAGTTGGAGCGATACATTCGGCCAGGTCCTGTGCGCTACGGCTATTTCTCATGCGAACTTGAAGACAATGCACCAAACGATTTGCTCGCCCGGCTAAAGGCGTTCCTCGAACGCGACACAGGCGATGACTGGGTCGTCGAGCAGATCCGTACCAATGCCGAAACAATGCGCCAGACGGAAATTCGGACGCGCGAGGAATTGTTTGCCTCAGCGGCGGCGCACCCGGCTGTGGCAGACGCCTTGAAGAGTATTCCCGGCATTACCATTGTTGACGTGACCGAGCCTGCCGCAAGCGACGGCAACGTTATTGACCTGAACTCCAGACGATCGGCCTGAAGGAGGCCCGCTTCCCATGAAAGACCTTGGCAAGATCATGCAACAGGCCCAGCAGATGCAGGCCAAAATGCAGGAAGCGCAGGAAAAGATCGAATCGACCGAGGCCGAAGGGGTCGCCGGGGCGGGTCTTGTGTCGGTGCGCCTCAAGGGCAAGGGCGATATGGTCAGTGTCAGGATTGACCCATCATTGATGAATGATGATGCCGAAATCGTTGAAGACCTTATCAAGGCTGCGCATTCGGATGCGCGCAAGCGTCTGGATGAAGCCATGGAAAAGGCTATGAAGGATGCGACGCAAGGTCTTGGCGGGGGCATGTTGCCCGGCTTCAAGCTACCGTTTTAGGGGCGACTCAGTAGAGTTCCGGTTCCTTCGTGCTGAAGGCCGAGGCCAGCCAGCCACGATGGAAGACGCCGCGCATCGCCCAGAAATTCCGCTTTTGTGTGGACCAGAAGAAGATGCCAGCCATCGCGTAACAAAAAACAATCTTCGCCAGCGAAGCGAGCACAGTAATGGTCAGCGTGACCGTGTTGCGTGTGGTCAGGGAGTGGTAGCCGAAACTCATCCCTGAACGGAATTTGCGCTGGCGGATCCATTCGGAGTCCAGGCGCTTCGGGTCTACCGCTTCATGCACGATCGCCGCTTCGCTTATGCCAAACTTGGCGCCTGCATACCAGAGCCTGAAAAAGAACTCAGTGTCTTCGCCACCAGTCTTGCCTTTTTCGATCAGAAAGCGCTGGCCTTTCACGATAGGGGAACTGGCGCGCATCAGAGCGTTGCAGGTATGTCCGGTTTGCACCACGCCGCCTCGGCGTACAGGGACATTCGAATGGTAATCCTGCTGGCGCATCCAGTTGGGCGCCGTCTCAGGATAAACGGCGATGGCTGGGCCGAAGACAGCGTCCAGAGAATTCACGCGTGCCATCTGGAGCAGGGAGGCCAGCCAATCCGGTTCTGCCACTTCATCGTCATCGATGAAAGCAATCCATTGGGCGGTGGCGGCATCCAAACCGGCGTTTCTCGCGATCGAAATGTTGTTTGCGGGGGCATGAATGTATTTGACGGGCATGGACAAGTTTGCCGCGACGGCCTCGACCCGGTCGCGGGCCGATGGAGTTTCGTCATTGTCGATAACAATTGCGCGCGCCGATACGCCGTCCGGCAGGGTTTGCCGGTCGAGCGATCGCAGCGTGTCCTCAATTGAAGGCCTGCGATAGGTGCAGACGCAAATATCGATAGTCAATTCGGCGACCTCATAGGGGGCTTCATACGCGTCAAACATGTCGGGATACTTGCCAGCAAGTCCCATGCCACGCATGCGTGATTCCTCCAGATGGGAACAGTGTCAGAACTCTGTATCCTGGCTGGATGTGGCTATCAGCTCGTTTATAAGGCGTTCCGCATCATCGGGGGTGCGTGGATCCTGAGCAACAAGGGTGCGCGACCATACCAGATCATCAGTCCCTTGGGCGAACAGGGCGATTTGAGCCGTCTGGTCTATACCATCTGGACCTGGAACGCCGCCGAACATGAGGTTTAGACCGCCTTGCAACAGCTTACTGGCGGAGCTTTCCACATCGAATCTAACCTGGATAAGAGCGACCAGATGCTCTGGTGTGTCGACTTCGGAGGTCTGAACCGGACCAGGATTGACCGCAGCCTCCTCCAGCTTGATCGCAAGGAATTTTGCTCGTTCTTGTCCTTCGTCAGATTGATCGAACGCATCGGCTGGAACCGCGTTCGACAAGGCGTTGGCAAGGTTAATGCGAGCCGTTTCTGAGGAGTCCGATTGCGGTTCTCGCTGGCCAGAAGCAGTAACCAAAGTGACTTCGGCCAGCGGCGGCAGGTATGTTATTGCGCCGGTTGGTGGCAGTTCTGCTTGAGATATTGGGCCAGGTGCTGATGCACAGGCCCCCAGCGTCAAAAACAGACTCATCCATATCAGTCGCATCTCGCTGCCCTTGTGCCATCCCGGTGGAAAAGAGGATCAGCCTGAGCGGGAAGTCAAGCGGTGGGCAAACCACAGCGTTCAATAGACAATGCGGCATGTTCCTTATATGTTCTGAGCAGAATCGTGCGAGGATGCCCGTATGGACCCAATCATCATTATCGGCGGGGCCGGCTTTGACGTCGTGCACCTTGTTCTGTTCCTCCTGGCTCTCGCCTTGGCGGGCACGGCCTGGTGGCTTGCCAGCAAGTTCGGCGCGAAGACGGAGCGGCTGACACTGGACCTTGAGCGTGCGACCGATGAACTTGTCGAGGCGAAACAGCGCATCCGCACGCTGGAAGAGGTCTCGCGCAAGGCAGAGCTGGAGCTGGCCGAGGCGAAAGCCCGCAGCGCCGAGGATGAACGCAAGTTTGGCGAAATGGCGCAGGGTGTCCTCGAGCGCGCGAACAAGCAGTTTCTGCAGCTTGCGGATGAGAGATTCCAGCGACACAAGGAAGGCGCTGAAGGGCATCTCAAGGAGCTGATGAAGCCGATCGGCGAGAATTTCGATGCCTTTAAGAAACGGGTCGACGAAATCGAAAAAGTCCGCACCCAAGACAAGTCTCTTTTGTCGGAACAGGTCAAGGCGATTGGGGAAAGCCTGCACCGCAACACGCAGGAGACCGGCAAGCTGGTCAACGCGTTGACGGCTCCAAAGGGCGGCGGGCGCTGGGGGGAGATGACCTTGAGAAACGTCATGGAGCAGGCCGGCCTGTCTGCGCATTGCGACTTCTCCGAACAGGTGCATGACCAGACGGAGGAGGGACGCCAGCGACCGGATGCGATCATCCGTCTTCCGGGCGAGCGACAGATCGTGATCGACTCCAAAGTCTCGCTCGCCTCCTATATGGCGGCGGTTGAAGCCGAGGATCCGGCCCAGAAGGTCGTTCATCTGAAGGCTCATGCGACCAGCGTCCAGCGGCATGTGAGCACGCTGGCCTCAAAGGACTACCAGTCGAATCTGGGCAATCGCTTTGACTATATTGCGATGTTCATTCCCGGAGAGAATTTCTTCGCGGCGGCGCTTGAGCATTCTCCGGACCTGATTGAAAAGGCCATGAGCCGGCAAGTGATTGTGACGACGCCGACCACGCTGATCGCACTGGCCCGGACGGTGGCCCATCTCTGGCGCCAGCATCACCAGAATGAAAATGCGATGGCCGCGGCGGAACTGGGTGCAGAGCTTTACAGTCGGATGGGTGTAATGCTCGGCCATATCGAGAGACTCGGAAAATCGCTGAACGGCTCGGTGGACCATTTCAACTCCGCGATGGGATCGTTCGACAAACGAGTCCTCCCGACCCTGCGCAAGTTCGAGGACATGGAGATCGCCCCGCCCGCCAAGACGCTGGCTGAGCCCAAGCAGATCGAGAACAGGGCGAATGTATCGGAGAATACAGGGGAGCTGGACTTTGGCGGCGCCAAGAAGCCGCTGGCGGCGGAATGACGGCCAAGTGTTGACCAGAGGTCCCTGCGTGCATATCTGAAAAGCATGGCTATCAGAGAAATCCTCACCGTCCCTGACCCGCGTCTGAAGGAAGTATCGAAGCCCGTCGAGGGCGGCGTCACCGACGAGATTCGCGCGCTCATGGATGACATGCTGGAAACCATGTATGACGCGCCGGGTATTGGCCTCGCGGCGATTCAGGTCGGCGTGCCGTTGCGCGTGATTGTGATGGATCTCGCAAAAGAGGGCGAAGAGCCCCAGCCGCGCTATTTCGTGAACCCGGAAATCCTGCCTCTGACTGAGGACATGGCGCCTTATGAAGAGGGCTGCCTGTCGGTGCCGGACATTTTCGATGAAGTCGAACGTCCGACCGAGTGCCGCGTCCGCTACCTCGACTATGACGGCTTCAAAGTCGATGAAGTTGCAACCGGCATGTATGCGGTTTGCATCCAGCATGAGATGGATCATCTGGAGGGAACGCTGTTCATTGACCACCTTTCGCGTTTGAAACGCCAGCGCGCGATCGACAAGGTCAAGAAGGCCAAACGCCTGCACGCACGCGAATCGGCCTGATCGTCATGAAGAAGCGCGGCAGCTTCTTCGCGCGTCCTTGGGTTCGTTGGACCGCCGCTTTTCTCCTGGCTGCCCTGATCGTGATCATTGTGGGCGGCAGTGGGCTCATCCCATTCAGTATGTCGGGCGCAGTGCGCTGAGCCACTTGCGAAACGTTGCTTTCAAAATGACTCCGAACAAACTATTCCCGGCATGATGACCAAACCCCTTCGCCTTGCTTTCATGGGTAGCCCGGATATCGCCGCACATGTGCTGGATGCGTTGATCACAGCCGGACATGAGATCGTCTGTGTCTATTCGCAGCCGCCACGTCCCGCTGGCCGGGGCAAGAAACTGACTCCCACGCCCGTGCATGCCTTCGCTGAGGCCAGGGGGATCGAAGTGCGTACGCCCAAATCCCTGAAGAAATTGCCGGAGCAGGAGGCGTTTGCGGCGCTGGATCTCGATGCGGCTGTGGTCGTGGCCTATGGGTTGATCCTGCCGCAGGCCGTTCTCGATGCACCGCGCCTTGGCTGTCTCAACATGCATGCGTCGATCCTGCCGCGTTGGCGGGGCGCTGCGCCAATCCAGCGGGCCATCATGGCGGGGGACACCGAAACCGGCGTCGATGCGATGATAATGGAAGCCGGGCTTGATACGGGGCCGGTGCTTGCCTCGGCGCGCACGCAGATCACCGAAGAAGATACGGCCGGCAGCGTGCATGATCGGCTGGCCGCGCTCGCCGCAGAACTCGCGCCGCGTGCGCTTGAAGGCCTCGCCGATGGCAGCCTGACCCCCGTTCCGCAGACGGAAGAGGGGATGACTTATGCCGCCAAGCTTGGCCCGGATGACCAGAAGGTCGATTGGTCGCGGCCTGCGCGAGAGGTCGACTGCCATATCAGGGGCCTGTCGCCGTTCCCGGGGGCGTGGTGCTACTGGACGCCGCCGGGCAAGGACGATCCGGTGCGCCTGAAACTGCTGATGTGCCGTCGCTCCGGTCGGGAAACCACTGCGCCGGCCGGCATGGTTCTGGATGACGGCCTGCTGGTCGCTTGCGGCGCTGGCGGCGCTGTGCGTATCCTCCGCCTGCAAAAGCCAGGGGGAAAGCCAATGAATGCAGACCAATTCCTGCAGGGGCAGGCGATTGCTCCGGATACGGTGCTTGGCTGATGAGCTTCTGGATTCGTCCCGCCCGTGAAGAAGACCTTGATGAGATCGTTGCGCTGAATGATCTTGCCTTTGGCGGCAAGGCTGAGGGCCGCATGGTTCGGGATCTCGCCAAGAGCGGTGAGAGCGTGCTCTCACTCGTGGCGAGCGACGATAAGGCCATTGCCGGCCATATTCAGTTTTTCCGCATGCAGCTCGATGGCGAACCGGTGGCCGTCGGTCTTGGGCCAATGTCGGTTCATCCTGATTTTCAGAAGACCGGTATCGGCAGCGGCCTGATCCAGATGGGCCTGATGGCGCTGGAAGGAGCGGGGGAGCAGATTGTCTTCGTGCTGGGTCACCCCGAATACTATCCCCGGTTTGGGTTTTCCGCTGACCTTGCCCAGCCATTCGAATGCAAATGGTCCGGCGAGGCTTTCATGGCGCTGCGTCTTGATCCGGCGGCACCAACATCCGGCCGGTTGACCTATCCGGCGGCCTTTGGCTAGGGCCGCTGAATGCCACGTTACAGACTCCTCCTCGAATACAATGGTGGCCCGTATCAGGGTTGGCAGCGCCTGCCCGGAATTCCGACCGTTCAGGGCGCCCTTGAAGAAGCAGCCGCAAAGCTCGATGGTGCACCCGTTGAGGTGCATGGCGCTGGGCGCACCGATAGCGGCGTTCATGCGACAGGGCAGGTCGCGCACATGGATCTGCGAACTGACCGCGGAACCAAAGTGCCAGATGCGATGAATTTTCATCTGCGCCCACATCCGATTGCCGTCTTGAAGGCAGATAAAGTGGATGATGACTTCCACGCCCGCTTCAGCGCAACCGAGCGGCATTATCGCTTCATCATTATCAATCGACGCGCTCACCTCACGCTGGATGACGGTCGGGCCTGGCGGATATCGTCACAGTTGGACGCCGACAAGATGCATGAAGCCGCGCAGATACTTGTCGGGACGCATGACTTCACGACATTCCGCGATACGGATTGCCAAGCCAAGTCGCCGGTTAAGACGCTCAATGCGATCTCTGTTTCACGTTATGGAGATCGGGTCGAGATGACCTGTCGGTCGAAGAGTTTCCTGCACAGGCAGGTTCGTTCGATCATGGGTAGCCTGGTGGATGTCGGGCGTGGCAAGCAACCTGTCGAATGGATCGCGGAGATCCTGGCGGCTGCCGAGCGGACGGCGTGTGGGCCCATATCCCCTCCGGACGGGCTCTATCTTGAAAAAGTAGATTATGAATAGTCCCGCCTGACGCGAAGTCAGTCTGTGCATATTTCCGCTTCCGCTTTAGCCTTCCCTAAAAACAATAGGGAGCGAAAAGATGGCCATCGATTTTACGATACCGGAAGAGGCAAAAGAAGTCCGCGAGCGCGTGCGCAAATGGGTGCAGGAAGAATGCATTCCTGCTGAACAGGAAATGTCCAACGGTCGCGCGTTCAAGGACGTGTTGCCAGAACTGCGCAAGAAGGCGCGCGCGCAAGGCCTGTGGTTGCCCTTCATCCCAGTCGAGCATGGCGGAATGGGCCTTGGGCCGCTGGCCAATGCGCTGGTCCAAATGGAACTTGGCCAGAGCCATCTCGGTGCGCTGTCGATGAATTCGCAAGGTCCGGATGATGCGACCATGCTCACACTGTTGGCCCACGGCACCGACTTTCAGAAAGAAAAGTACCTGAAACCGCTGCTGAATGGCGAAAAGCGCATTTGCTATTCCATGACGGAGAAGGCGGCCGGCGCGGATGCCACTGGCATGCAGACGCGTGCGGAAAAGGACGGCAAGGGCAATTACGTCCTGAATGGTGAGAAATGGTTTTCCAGCGCCGCCACCGCTGCTGACATCGCGGTCGTCATGGCCAAGACCAATCCGGACGCGCCTCGCCATCAACAATTCTCCACCTTCATCGTGGAGCTGCCCAATCCGGGTTACAAGATCATCCGTGATATTCCCACCATGGCAGTGCATGGGCCCCACTATGAAGAGATGGGCGGCGGCCATGCTGAAGTGAAGATCGAGAACCTCGTCGTGCCGGAAGAAAATCTGCTCGGCGGGGAAGGGGGCGGATTCTCCATGGGCCAGCATCGCCTGGCCTATGGTCGCCTGCGTCACGGCATGCACAATGTGGCGATGGCTCAGCGCGCACTTGATCTGGCCACGGAACACGTCACGAGCCGTGAGACCTTCGGCCAACCACTGGAAGATCGCCAGGGTGTCCAGTTCATGCTGGCGGAATGTGCGAGCCAACTTTACATTGCCCGGCTGATGCTGATGCATATTGCCTACAAGGCCGAAAATGGCATGGATCTGAGACAAGAGAACGGCATCGCGAAAGTGTTCCTTGCGAACATGGTTCACAAGGTGGTCGACACCGCGATCCAGCTGCATGGCGCCCTTGGCTATTCGCTCGATACACCCCTGGCGGCTTGGTACACGCACATCCGGTCCCAACGCCTCGTAGATGGGCCGGACGAAGTGCACAAATGGATTACCGGCAAGAATGTTATTCGCGCGTTCCGGAAGGACGGCACGACCGCAGCCGCAGCGGGCGGGGATCTGCTTTGATCAAGCTGACCTTTTGCCTGCGCCGCTTGCCCCATCTGAGCCGTGAGGAATTCCAACGCTACTGGCGGGAGCAGCATGCCCCGCTGGTGGCGAAACATGCCGAAACGCTAGGCATCCTCCGCTATGTGCAATGTCACACGGGGCACGACGCATTGAACGGCGCCATGCAAGGGTCGCGTGGCGGACCGGAAGCGTATGACGGCGTTGCCGAACTGTGGTTCGAGAGCGAGGAAGCCATGGCCGCGAATACCAGCAAGGCGGCCGCGAACGCCGGTGCCGAGCTGCTGGAGGACGAGAAGAAGTTCATCGACCTTGCCAACTCGCCGCTCTGTTTTGGAAGGGAGTATGAGATCGTAGGTTAGTCGCAGCGCTCAACGTTCGCTTCGCCTGAAGTTCGCCGTGAACGTCACAACTCAGTTTTTTCGCGCGGACGGTTGTGCGCGCGAGCAGCCCGGATTGCCACGCATAGGGAACTTTGCCTCCTGTAGCGTGTTTTTGGAAATGTGAATTCGCTACAACTTCCGACTTGTGCTCGCTCTGCGGCGTCGAATGTCAAATACGCAGTGCTGGTTGTGCTGTGCTTGGTATGGCTCGTCCCAATCTCCGTGGCACAGACTTCGGATACGAGCGAAGATCTCAATCCGATCATCCAGACTCCTCCGGCGGTCAGCGATGCGTCCATCAAATCTCGTATTTCCGCCATCTTTGATGAGATCGAATCGCTGAATCGTGTGACGGTCGAAGTTAATCACGGTGTCGTACGGCTGGCCGGGGAAGTCCCCAGCTCCAGCGCTGTTGCCCGCGCCGAAGATCTGGCCTTGCGTGTAAATGGCGTTGTCACGGTTGAGAACGAAATCGACCGAAGCTTGTCAGTTCAAGATAGCGCGACGCCGTTTTTTGGGGACCCGTCTGATACGTGGGGAAGTGTTGTCCGCGCTCTTCCACTTTACGGTATCGCATTGGGAGTATTTCTCACGATTGCGCTGATTGGACACTTGGTTGCCTCTTGGCGGAGTTTTTGGCGTTGGATTCTGCCAAATCCGTTTCTCGTAGAACTGGTTTCGGGTGCGTTCCGTATTGTCTTGCTGCTGGTCGCTCTCGTGGTCGCGATGAGCATTTTGGGTGCTACAACGGTAATGGGAACTATTCTCGGCGGAGCCGGCGTCATCGGCCTGGCGATCGGCATTTCTGTCCGAGACACACTGGAAAACTACATTTCTTCCATAATGCTGAGTGTGCGCCAGCCATTCAGGGCAAATGAGCATGTTCTGATTGATGAATATGAGGGAAAGGTGATGCGCTTGACCTCTCGTGCCACCGTGCTGATGACGATGGATGGCAATCATCTCCGCATCCCCAACTCAACTGTTTTCAAGGCCGTTATCCTGAACTACACGCGCAACCCTGAGCGCCGATTTGAGTTCGACCTTGGCGTCGATGCGGCCGATGACCCTGTCGCGGCAATGCAGCTTGGCCTCGATAAATTAAAATCGCTACGTTTCGTGTTGGACCATCCAGAGCCGGAAGCTTTCATCCAGACGGTTGGAGACTCAAACATCATCCTTCATTTCATGGGATGGGTGGATCAGGCACAAACAAACTTTGCGAAGGGACGCGGCCTCGCGATAGCCGCGACCAAGGATGTTCTGGAAGAGTCGGGCTTTACTCTGCCGGAGCCGATTTATCGGCTGCGTTTCGACAGCGGCGTAGAAGATGCGCTAAAAAGCGGTAAACCGGAGATTGGCACGCAGCAATCTGCAGATGTTAGACGTCCCAAGCCCCATGTTGATACGCGCGAAGCGACGGATGTGGCGGCGGACAACACCCTTGATGAAAAGGTGGCGGCTGAACGCGCCAACAACACCGAAGATGACCTGCTGGATGAACAAAGCCCCGTGGAGTGAACGAGGTGAATGTGCATCGTGACGACGGCTACAGTGCGTTGGTCGGTAGAGCGTTTTCAAGGTCCGCGAGAATATCGACCAAATCCTCCAGCCCGACAGACAAACGGATCAGGCCGTCAGAGATACCATGCTCCAGCCGTTCTTCCTGTGAGTATGTCGAGTGGGTCATGCTGGCAGGATGCTGAATCAGGGATTCCGCGTCGCCGAGGCTGACGGCGCGCTGAATCAGGCGGAGCTGGTCCATCATGGCCGTTCCGGCTTCGAAGCCCCCCTTCAGCTCAAAAGCGATCATGCCGCCAAAGGCACTCATCTGGCGGCACGCAAGCTCATGTTGCGGATGACTTGGGAGGCCGGGATAGTAGACTTCGGAAACTGCAGGGTGGCGCTCCAGCCACTCCGCTACGGTCTGCCCGCTCTCACAATGGCGCGCCATCCGCAGTTGCAGTGTCTTCAGGCCCCGCATAACCAGCATCGCCGTCAGTGGGGCCATCACCGAGCCGGTCATGTCCTTCACGCCAATCATTCGAATGTCATGGATAAGGTCTGCGCGGCCACAGACCACGCCCGCGACGAGATCACCATGCCCGCCAAGGTACTTTGTTGCTGAGTGAATCACGAAATCGGCGCCCAGTTCGATTGGCCGGGTCAGGAGGGGCGACGCATAGGTGTTGTCGACCACCGTCAACGCTCCGGCCTGTTTCGCGACGGCTGAAACGGCGACAATGTCGACCAGCCGCATGTTCGGATTGGCCGGGGTTTCAAAATAGACGATCCGGGTCTGCTCGCTGATCGCTTCGCGCAAATTGTCTGGATCGCGCAGGTCGACATGAGTGACCTTCACGCCGAAGCGCGAAAGGCCGTCGCGCATGAACGCAAATGTGCAACCATACAGCGTCTTGTCGGTGATAATTTCGTCGCCTGGCTTTACCAATGTCCACAAGGTAGCGGAGATGGCGCCCATACCACTGGCGGTTGCAAGCCCCGCCTCTGCACCTTCGAGATTTGCCACTCTCGATTCGAGCAAGGCGACCGTTGGATTTGAGATGCGGGAATATATGTGCCCTTCGATTTCGCCTGCAAAAAGTGCTGAACCTGTTGCAGTATCAGGGAAAACGAAGGTAGACGTCATATGCACGGGCGGAGTAAGGGAGTGCGAATGATTTGCAGGTGCGTAGCCATGGTGGATGGCGCGCGTTGCGGGTCCGTGAGAGCGAGCGGTATCGTGTGGCAACGGGAAACCTCCTGAACTGTTCGCACAATCTAGCAGCACACTTGGGACATGTGCTGTCAATTTATGCCAATAAAGAAGCAGAGATTGGCAGAAATAACCAACTGGGGGTTATATGGACAAGATTGATGCTAAAATTGTGCGCGCCTTACAAGAGGACGGCCGCCTGACCAATCAGGATCTGGCCGAAAAGGTCGGATTGTCGCCTTCGCCCTGCCTGCGCAGGGTCAGGAACCTGGAGAAAGCGGGGATCATCAAGGGCTATTGCGCCACGATTGATCAGAAGGCGTGCGGGTATCCCATTACGTGTTTCGTGCGCATTCGCTTGTCGATCCACACCGAAGACACCATCCAGAAATTCGAGCGGATCGTGCATGATACGCCCGAAGTGCTGGATTGCCATTTGATGGCGGGCGGATCGGACTATCAGTTGCGAGTGGTGACCGGCGGACTCGATGAATATGAGGAGCTAGTACGCCATACGTTTCAAAAGCTACCGGGCATCTCGTCGGTTGAAACCAGTTTTGCCTATGGCGTCGTGAAGAAGTCCCGAGTGCTGCCCGTCAAGATCCAGTCCTGAATACCCGTTTGTGGCGGGTAGCGGCTGAAATTTGATGAAATTCCGGCTCTTCCTGTACTTGCGCCGTGATCCCGCATAGGCGCGGGGGAGGGACCTGCTATATAGGCAAGTGATGAGCACAGATTCCCTCGACCAGTCACCGCAAGAGCCCACTCTTGTTGAATCCCGCAATCGGACGAGCCGCCGTCCGGGCAAATGGCGTATTTCGAACATCATTGATGGCCGCGCGCTTCGTGTGAAGTTGACCGCTGCGGCGCTCGACAACCTCGGCGATGCTCAGGCGATGCGTAAGGCCGCACTGGACCATTTGCACGGGGCCATGTTTCGCGGCCGAATGATTGCACAGGAGCGCTTGCAACAGGGGGCCGAAGGGCTGGACACCGCGCGACTTCTATCTGCGGTGCAGGACGAGGTGATCCATGCACTATATGATTTTACCACGACGCACGTTCACCGCGCTCGCAACCCGACAGAGGCCGAACGCCTGGCGATTGTTGCTACGGGCGGATACGGTCGCGGGGTGATGGCGCCGTCCTCCGACACCGATCTTTTGTTCCTGCGCGCATACAAGGCCTCTCCGCACACGGAGAGTGTCATCGAGTATATGCTCTATGCCCTGTGGGATATGGGGCTCAAGGTTGGCAATGCGTTCCGTACGCCCGCCGAATGCGTGAAATTGGCGGCAGAGGATGTTACCATCAAGACATCCCTGCTGGATGCACGTTTCATGTGTGGCGACCAGGCATTGTTCGACGAGATGCAAGCCAAGTTCAAAAAGGATGCCGTCGAAGGCAAGGATGCTGAGTTTATCGCCGACAAACTGGCTGAGCGCGATGCGCGGCATGCGCGCCAGGGTGATGCGCGCTATGTCGTTGAGCCGAACATCAAGGAAGGCAAAGGTGGCCTTCGCGATCTGCAGACACTCTACTGGATTGTGAAGCACATTTACGGCGGTCAAACGTTGGAAGACGTGATGAAGGGCGGCCCCTTTACGCGGAGCGAGTACGGCTCATTTATACGATCCGCCAAGTTCCTCTGGACGGTTAGGTGTCATCTGCACTTCGTGACTGGCCGCGCCGAGGAACGTTTGAGTTTTGACCTGCAGCCAGAAATTGCGGCGCGTATGGGCTATCGCGACAGAACGGGTCAGCTTGGTGTTGAACGGTTCATGAAGCGCTATTTTCTGGTTGCAAAAGACGTTGGCGCATTGACGCGAATTATCGCCGCCAAGCTGGAAGCGGAGCAGAAGAAAAAGCCTGAAGGGTTTCGCCGCCTGCTGCCGCAAAAAACACCACAGGCGCTGGACGATCCTGGTTTTGTGATTGATTCTGGGCGGGTCGGCATCACATCAGAGGATGTGATGAAGCGTGACCCGCTGAACATGCTGCGGCTCTTCATCATTGCCCGGCGTGAGAACAAGGATATTCATCCCGATGCCCTATCGGCAATTACACGCAATCTGAGGGGCATCAACGAACAAGTTCGGGGTGCGGATGAAGCTCGCGCACTGATCCTCGACGCCGTCATTGGCAGCAAGGACCCTGCCTTGATTCTCCGCCGCATGAATGAAGCGGGTGTGTTGGGAAAGGCCATTCCGGAGTTTGGCGGGATTGTCGCGCAAACACAGTTCAACATGTATCATCACTACACGGTGGATGAGCATACAATCCGCGCAGTTGAGGCAATTGCCGAGATGGAGCAGGTCAACGCTGAGCGCGTGCCGCTTGCAACCGAAATATTCCCGCTGATCGAAAACCGCCGCGCGCTTTACCTCGCCATGTTGTTGCACGACACGGGCAAGGGACGGGGCGACCAGCAGATTGAAGGCATGAAAACGTCGACCCGCGCCTGTCAACGCCTTGGCATACCTGCGGACGAGACTGAACTTGTTGCCTGGCTCGTGGGCAACCATCTCGAACTCAGCGAAACGGCGCAGAAGCGCGACATTTCGGACCCGCGCACGGTGACGCAATTTGCCAATCTTGTGGGCTCATTGGAGCGATTGCGATTGCTCTATATCCTTACTGCAGCCGATATTCGAGCCGTTGGTCCCGGCGTATGGAACGCATGGAAAGGCCAGTTGATGGCCGATCTCTATCACAATACAGCCGCTGCTCTGCGCGGGGGGCGAGCCGATGAAGCGGGTGTGCAGGCGCATCTTGAGGGGCGTGCCGAGTCACGGCGCGAAGCGCTGGTTGAGGATTTAGGGAGTATTCCGCCGGTCCTGCTGGAAATGGAAACAGCGTATTGGACGGGCTTTGATGTGCCTGAGCTCACCTGGCATGCAACCGCCCTGAAAGGATCGGGCAACGTCGTATGCTACCGCTTTCCGCCGGAAGGCGGTGCGCTCACTCTGCTCGTATCAGGACAGGACCGGGCTGGGCTGTTTGCGGACCTTGCCGGCACATTGGCCAATCTCGGTGCAAACGTCGTTTCGGCGCAAGTCTTCACAAACCGCAGTGGACGGATTGTCGATATCTTCATGGTGCAAGACGCCGCGCAAAAGCCGTTCGGTCAAAAGGACGAGACGCGACTGAGGCGTCTCGAGACGGCGTTGGCGGAAACGTTGGATGGGGCCAGCGTCAAGGATCTGGCAACCTCCCGCACTGGACGCCGCCAGGCAGCCTTCCTTGTGCAGCCTTCTGCGCAAATCCGGAACGATGTATCGACCGAGTACACGGTGGTCGATATTGCCGGGCGAGACCGACCAGGCTTGCTCTATGATGTTGCCAGCGTACTGGCTGACAGTGGCCTGTCCATTCACTCGGCTCATGTGGGGTCTTATGGCGAGCGCATGTTTGACGCGTTTTATGTTCAGACGAGCGACGGAAAAAAACTGACAGGCTCTGCCCAGATTGAGACATTGAAGGATCGTCTTCTTGACGCATTGGGCCAGCATGAACCCGATGCGCCGGAAACACCGGCCCGGAAGCTGAGGCGTTCGCGCGCCGTGGACAGTTTCTGAGAATGCGATCAGGGATTCCTGCATGAGCGTCGCCCGCAATACCTTGGTGCAATCGTCCCTGACTTTGGGCAGCCGTATCCTCGGCATGGTTCGCGACATTCTGCTGATCGCGAAGATTGGTGCCGGGCCGATCGGCGACGCCTGGGCGACCGCGCAGCAATTCCCGAACCTGTTCCGCCGTATCTTCGCTGAAGGCGCCTTTGCCTCGGCCTTCGTGCCAACCTATGCCCGCACGCTGGAAGCCGAGGGGGCGGAAGCCGCGCGCGATGTGGCACAGGAGGCGCTCCGCGTCTTGTTCGCCGCGACAGCGGCGCTGACTATCCTTGCGCAGGTTTTCATGCCGTGGGTCCTGTTGCTGATCCATGGCGGGCAGGCGGATGATCCGGAAAGCTATGGCCTCGCGGTGCTGCTGACGCGGATCACGATGCCGTATCTGACCTTCATGGCCATCGCGGCGCTCCTGTCGGGTGTCCTGAATTCGGCTGAGCGATTCATCCTGTCGGCGGGCGCGCCGACCTTGCTGAACCTCTCCCTGATCCCGGCTGCCTTCGTGGCGCCGGATGCCAAAGGCACCGCGCTGGCGGCGGCGCTGGCCTATTTTGTTGCGGGCGTGCTGCAGGCAGGAGCACTCTGGTGGGGCGTCAACCGGCAGAAAGTACGTCTCAGCCTGATTGGCTGGCCCCGCATGACACCTGCCGTGAAGAAAGTGCTGAAGCTCGCCATTCCCGGTACGATTGCAGCGTCCGGTACGCAAATCAATATCATCGTCAGCCAGTCGCTGGCGAGTTTCGAAGTCGGCGCGAAATCTTGGCTCTATGCCGCTGACCGGCTTTACCAGCTGCCGCTCGGGCTTGTGGGGGTGGCCGTCGGTGTCGCCATCCTTCCGCGTCTCAGCCGGGCCGCGCGGGCGAGTGATGACGGGTCAAGCCGCCAGACGATGGATGAGGGCATTGGCCTCGCCCTGGCGCTGACCCTGCCGGCGGCCGCGGCGCTGATGATTGCGCCAGTCTTCCTCATCGACGCCTTCTTCACGCGCGGCGAGTTTCTGCCGTCCGATGCCACGATGTCCGGAAATGCGCTGTTTCATTTTGCATGGGGCGTGCCCGCCTTCGTGCTGATCAAGGTGCTCGCGCCTGCCTTCTTCGCGCGGGAAGATACCAGGACACCGATGCGCTTTGCGCTGATATCGGTCGTAATCAACACAGCGCTCGGTGCGGGACTGTTCTTCTGGATGAAGTCCAATGGTCAGGCGGGCTTCATCGGTCTTGCCATCGCCACCTCGATTGCGGCCTGGGTGAACACGGCGCTGCTGGCCCTGACGCTGATGCGGCGCGGCTGGTATGTTCCCGGCGCGCGGCTCGTCTCTGGGGTCGTCCGCGCTGCGGTCGCTACGGCGATCATGTCGGGCGCGGTTTGGTTTATGCTGGAAAATCTCACTCTGATCCGGGCCGAACTCTGGAATTCGCGCATTGTTTCGGCCGCCGCCATCGTGCTGGCTGGCGGCCTGATTTACGGGATTGCCGCCCTGCTGACTGGTGCAATCCGCATTTCTGACATTCGACAGGCTTTGCGGCGCTAGACAAACGCGCTAAAGCGCCTGCCCATGACTGATACACCTGAATCCTATAACGGCCCGCAGCGCATTTTCTCGGGCATCCAGCCAACTGGCAATCTCCATCTGGGCAACTATCTGGGCGCCCTGAAGAAGTTCGTGGATTTGCAGGAAGATGGTTGGGACGCAGTGTACGCCGTGGTGGACCTGCACGCCATCACGATGCCGGTGGAGAAGGGGGCTCTTGTGAGCCAGACTCGCCAGATCGCAGCGGCGTTCCTTGCCTGTGGCGTCGACCCAAAGAAATCCATCATTTATGCGCAATCGTCGGTGAAGGCGCATGTCGAGCTTGCCTGGATCTTCAATTGCGTGGCGCGCATGGGATGGGTCGAGCGGATGACGCAGTTCAAGGACAAGGCAGGCAAGGATGCCGAACGGGCGTCGGTTGGCTTGTTCACATATCCTGTCCTGCAGGCAGCCGACATCCTGGCCTACAAGGCAACGCATGTGCCGGTAGGCGAGGATCAGAAGCAGCATCTGGAACTCAGCCGCGATATCGCCGACCGTTTTAACCGGGAATACGACGCGCCGGGCTTTTTCCCGCTGCCGGAGCCGCTAATCAAGGGGCCGGGCGCGCGTGTCATGAGCCTGAAGGACGGCACGAAGAAAATGTCCAAGTCTGATCCGTCTGAGCTCTCTCGGATTGCGCTGGTGGATGACGCTGACACGATTGCGAAGAAGATCAAGAAGGCCAAGACGGACCTTGAAGGAGACATGCCAAGCGACGTGGAGGGCCTGAAAGGGCGTCCGGAAGTCGAGAACCTTGTCGGCATATATGCGGCACTCGCAGGCGAGACCGTCGAGGGTGTGCTCAAGCAGTATGGCGGGCAGGGATTTGGCGTTTTCAAACCGGCCCTGGCCGAGGTGACGGTCGCCCATTTGGCGCCGATCACACAGCGCTATCGTGAGATTCTGGATGACCATGCGTTTATCGACTCCGTCTTGAAAAATGGTGCTGAGCGTGCGGATGCGATCTCGGCGCCGATCATTGAAGATGTTCGAACGCGAGTTGGGTTCTGGGGGGCATAGTCTCTGAGTGCGGCGTACCCCTGCGGCGCCGCGCTCCATTGACCCCGATGACGGTCGGCCTACTTCTCGGGCAACGTTCAGTCGGTTGGAGTTCTTCTATGCGTATCATGGCACTTGTCGCATCCCTCGGTCTTGCGACCCTGGCAGCGTGTTCACCAGCCTCTCAAGGGGGTGAAAACTCGGTCAGCGTGAGCGAGGCATACATCGTGAAGCCGACGCCCGGTCGCGATGTTGCCGGAGGCGGTCTGACCCTTACGGTGACCGGTGATGCAATGGCGCTGGTGGGCGCAGATACTGACATCGCCGATACGGTCGAACTGCACACGATGAGCATGGAAGATGGTGTCATGAGAATGCGCAAGGTCGAGCAGCTGGACGTGTCCGAGGATGCGCCACTGGTGCTGGAAAGCGGGGGTGCCCATTTGATGCTGTTCGGCGTCAGCCCTGACATCGAGATTGGCGAGACGGTTGACTTGGTCCTCACTCTGACGGGTTCGGACGGTTCCGAATCGACCCTCACCACAGAAGCCGAAATCCGCGGACTTGGCGATTAAGCTCACCAAGGCGCAGTTTTTTGCGCCCAAGTTGCCTGAAATTTATCCTCCAAAACCATGCCGTCCGGCCAATTGGCGGGCAGGCATGATGCTTGCATATATTTAACAGTAAATAGACTGTTAAAATTCGCGGAACCTCGGCATAGTGTCCTGAACGCAACAGGTTCCGCGTGAGTGTGATTGAAAACAGGGTAGAGTGAATGGCATTTGATAGTCGCCTCCCCGCGGCATACCAGGAGGAAGGTCCTGTCGTGACTGTGCTGGGTTCCGATCATCTCGTAACATTCGACTATGCTGAGCCTAGCCCCATCATGTTGTTTGCCCAGCGCTGGTGGCGCCGGACTGTGACGCTTCTGAAAGTCGGCACGGTTGTATGCGCAGTGGCGGCGTATCCCATCATGACAGTCGCCTCCAATCGGATCGATGACAGCAGTATCGAAGTTGCGGGCCAGAACTGGACCTTGCCGGAAGTTGGTGTCTCGATCGTGAAAATCGCCCGTGAGCTGGAAGGTGCTGGCTGGGCAGGGGATCGTGCAAATTGGCACCCTCAAGCGCGGCTCACCGCCATGCCCGCTTGGCAACGAGCAACCGCAGATGCTCTTTCACAACACACTGCGCTTCTGGCGGATCTAACGGTCAAGGATGGCGACGTCGATTCAGATTTGAAGGCTGCTGCACGCCTCTTGAAAGGGGTGGAAGGCGAAGACATGCGCCCGCGTCTGACTGCGGCAGCCGAGGCGTTGAACCGTTACGACTCTCGCGCAGGCCGTGGCCTGGCAGCAACGCCAGACAAGGTAGTCAAATTGGCAGCTGAAGCGACTCTGTTTGCGAACTGGGCCGGAGCAGATCGGATCGATCTGTCCGTTCAGGTCAATCAGGATGTTGTTGAGTGGCCAGCCAGCAGGGTCGATATCGAGACATTTTACGGCGCGAAAGCCCGTGCACATCTCGCACAGCAAATGTTGGCCGCAGCACGCACTGCGGAGCCCCGCCTCGCGCGCCTGCCTTCGGTCAGTACGGCCTTCGATCGCGCCGAACTGGCCTGGAGCAGGGCGGCACAGATGAAGCCATTGGTCGTTTCGAACCAGAGCGGTGACGGCCCATTCATGGCCAATCATCTGGCAAGCATCGGCTTTTATCTCAGCGAAGCTCAGGATGCGTCCCGAAACCTGGCTGAAGCATTGGGTCAGGTCCCTGAGGGCGCACTCGAGAATGTTGCTGCATTGGAAACGCAACTCGCCTCTGCGCCGTAATCTCACGCTATCCCTTGAACCTGCACCTCGCCTGAGCCATCTGGATTGGTAAGATCGCAAGCCAGAAAGGGCCCCCAAGGCCATGTTCATTCAAACAGAACCAACGCCGAATCCGGACACCGTAAAATTCCTTCCCGGCCATCCTGTGGCGGGCGATGCTGGTCCGTTTGATTTTCCCGATGTGGCCAGCGCTCGAATGAGCTTGCTGGCGCGTGCGCTCTTTCAAGTCGACGGCGTGGAACGGGTTTTCCTTGGCAGCGATTTTGTGTCGATCAACAAGGAAACCGACAAGGACTGGAAACATGTGAAGCCGATGGTGCTCGCCGCCATCATGGATCATTACATGGCCGGCTTGCCGGTGGTGGAAGAGGGCGCAGCGCCGTCGGCCGATGCTGAAGCCAATGTCAGTTATGAGGGCGAAGCTGCCGAGATCGTCGAAGAAATTCGCGAACTTATCGAGACGCGTGTTCGCCCCGCTGTTGCCCAAGATGGCGGAGACATCATTTTTCACAAATTTGAGCCGGATACCGGTATTGTCCATTTGTCGATGCGGGGCGCTTGTGCGGGCTGTCCATCGTCGACCATGACCCTCAAGCAGGGGATTGAAAACATGCTGAAGACCTATGTGCCGGAAGTCACCGCCGTTGAGGCTGTGCTGTAGGTTTCGCGACATTTGGATTGCTGCCGACCGCATTGATTGTTCAGGCGTTTCCCGGCAAGACTCAGAAGCATATTTCAGGAACAGAAGGAAACAGGTCATGTCTCATCCGGTCAACGACCATGCGCTCGACGTGATATTTCGGGATGGACGCAGCTATAATGGGTTCCAGGACAAGGATGTGCCGGAAGTGCTGGTTCGAGCTGTCTATGACCTTGCCAAAATGGGGCCGACCAGCGCCAACTGTTCTCCGGCGCGTTTCGTCTTTGTATCTTCTGCGGAAGGCAAGGAGCGACTTCTACCGCTCGTCTCGCAGGGCAACCAGCAAAAGGTGAAGGAAGCCAAATGGTCCGTGATCATCGCATATGACATGGAGTTCCAGGAGAAAATCCCGAAACTGTTCCCGCACAATCCTAGCGCCAAGCACTGGTTTGATAGCAACCGTGAAGAGACAGCGTTCCGGAACGGGTCGCTGCAAAGCGCCTATTTCCTTATGGCGGCGCGCTCACTCGGCCTCGATACAGGACCGATGTCCGGCTTCGACATGGACGCCGTGAACAAAGAATTCTTCGAGAACCAGGATGGTGAAGAAAAGAGCTGGCGCGCCAACTGGATCTGCAATCTTGGATATGGCGACAAATCGACCATTTTTGCGCGTAGTCCGCGTCTGCATTTCGATGAGGCCTGTCGGATCGTTTAGTAAGCCATGCTCGTCCTTGGACTGAATACTGCCTTTTCGGCTATGGAAGCGGCCATTATACGCGATGGTGAAATTCTCGCCGATGCGCGCGAAACCATGGCGCGTGGACAAGACAAGGCGTTGCCAGGCTTCGTAGAGCGCTTGCTGGATGAGGCCGGCGTCTCGCTAGCCGAGCTTGACCGGATCGCTGTGGTGACCGGGCCGGGCAGTTTCACGGGCATTCGCATTGGCGTTGCCTATGCGCGCGGGCTGGCGCTTGTGACTGAAGTTCCCTGTATTGGCGTGACCAGCATTGAGGCCGCCATTCCCGCGGGAATGGAAGACACTGTGCTTGGCTGCATAGCCGCGCAGAAGCGCCCGCCGGAGCAGACATGGTGGGTGCAGGGTGTGTCCGGCAATCAGGGCCTCGCTGGCACGATGGAAGTGGGTTTAGACGAATTGAAGGCCATGCTGACCGGGTTTCACGCTCCCATCTTCATGCAGGGGAGCGAGGCGTTGGAGGAGATGGCAGAGGCGCTGGACATCCGCCCCCTAATTCCTTCGGCCGTGACGGCGGCCTTGAAAGCGCCCCTGTTCGACCCCGCGCAGCACCTGCCCGCGCCGGTCTATGCGCGCGAGCCAGATGCGAAGCTGCCGGAAACAAGAACCTGATGTCGGGCCTACTGGTGCTACGACCGGACGATGCGGGGCAGGTGGCCCTGTTGCATGCGAAATCCTTTAGTGAGAGCGAGGCCTGGAGCGCTGCTTCGATGCGCGATCTGCTCAAGGACCCGAACGTGCTGACCTTGGGCATCCTCTCCGATGGACAATTGGCCGCTTTTGTCATGGGCCAGACGGTGGCGGGTGAAACCGATATCCTGACCATTGCGACCGATCCGCACCAGCGCCGGAAGGGACTGGCCGGTCGCTTGATCAGCGCGCTGGTAAAGCGTGTGGGAGAACGGGGCGTCACGCGTATCATGCTGGATGTAGCAGAAGACAACCTGCCCGCTCGTGAACTCTATCGGGCGCATGGGTTCGCTGAAGATGGTCGCCGTCGACGCTATTACCGCGCCGCGCGAAACGTGCCTGTGGATGCTATCCTGATGTCCCGATCCCTGAGCCTGTAGGTCTTGTTTTCAGTTTCTTTGGGCGGCGCTCGAAAATGCATTATGTTCCTGATGAAACCGCCATGGAGGATATCCAAATGACCACAAATTCCGACCCGGCAGAGATTCCACAGGAAGTGTACGAGCTCTACGACGCCTATTGTCATGGCGACATGTCGCGGCGCGCCTTCTTTTCCGGCCTCAGCAAATATGCGGTCGGCGGCCTGACGGTTTCGACGCTCGCCGCCTGTGTGATGCCGGACTACGCGAAACAGCAAACCCAGCCAGGTGACGACGGCCTGTATGAGGAAATGCTGCTCTACGACTCCCCCAACGGAGCCGGCAATATGGAAGGTTATTTCGTGCGGCCGGCGGGGGCTGAGCAAGCATTGCCCGGCATCGTTGTAATCCACGAAAACCGCGGACTGAATCCTCACATCAAGGACGTGACGCGCCGTGCCGCGCAGGCGGGTTATGTCGCCTTCGCGCCTGACGCGCTCTACCCGCTCGGCGGTTACCCCGGAAACGACGATGATGGCCGCGCGATGCAGACAAAGCGAGATCGCGAGTCCATGGTGCAGGATTTCATGGCTGCGGCTGAGTTCCTGCGGGGCCATGTTGCCGCGAACGGCAAGGTCGGATGTGTGGGTTTCTGTTTCGGCGGGGCCGTATCAAACCTCATGGCAGTGCGTCAGCCTTGGCTCTCAGCAGCCGTGCCGTTTTACGGTGGTTGGCCAACGGTTGAGGAGGCTGCAGACGTGAAAGTGCCGTTGCAGATCCACCTGGCGGGCTTGGATGAGCGTGTGAATAGCGGTTGGCCGGTTTACAAGGCGGCTCTGGATGAAAACCGTGCCGAGTACGAGGCTTATATCTATCCGGGTGTGAATCATGGTTTTCACAACGACACGACCTCCCGCTACGATGAGGAAGCTGCACAGCTGGCATGGGCCCGCACCGTGGAGTTTTTCAACCTGCATCTGGGCTGACCGGGACGGATATCGCACCACCTGTTAGTGTGTTTGACACCTTATCTGACTGGACTTCCCTGAAATGTGAGGGCAAAACATGGCTATGGATCGACTCGAAAAACTCTGTGCAGACAAAGGTCTCCGGATGACTGAGCCCCGGCGCATTATTGCGCGGGTGCTATCCTCGTCTGAAGACCACCCGGACGCCGAGGAGCTGCACCGGCGTGCGAACTCCATGGATGCGTCGATCTCTCTGGCCACCGTCTACCGGACCGTGAAGCTGTTCGAAGATGCTGGCATTATTCAGGCACATGATTTCCGCGATGGTCGCGCACGCTATGAAGAGGTGCCTGACGAACATCACGACCATCTTATCAATGTGAAGAGTGGCGAAGTGGTCGAGTTCCATTCCGAGGAAATCGAACGTCTTCAGGTAGAGATTGCCAAGAAGCTTGGCTTTAAACTGGTTGATCACCGTCTCGAACTCTATGGCATTCCACTGCAGGACGACGACCAAGCTTCATAGAAGTTTGGTTGCCCGACGCAGCCCGTTCAAGTCCCGTAAAGTATTCAGCGTCCACACTGGCTGTTCAGTTTTGACTGGTCTGGACCGGAGCGTGAATCCTTGCAGGCTGCCCAAGATCAGCCGCATTCCGGACCTAATCAGATTACGGGACGGTAATTCGACATGTTTCTGGCTTTCCTCGCGAGCTTCATCATGATGACGCAGGCGCCGCCGCTGAATGCGGCGCTGAGCGCAACTGAGGCACCGCGCACGCTTCGCGCCGCCTTCACCGTCGAACTGCAAAGCCAGCATGCCAGCCGCGTATATTCGTATGATCCCCGCAAAGAGAGGGATGCCCGTTGGCAAATCGTGTCATGGCAAGGCGAAGACGATGAGTTGGAAGAGGTCGCCGCAAACTGGGCCAACGAAGCTGCGCCAGATGGGCGACTGTTCCCGGATGACCTCCGAGCGAGCATGGGGCAGCAGGTGCAGGTTCAGGATATGGGGCATGCTTGGCGTGTCGCGTTCAGGCATCATCCCTCGACCAATGACGGCGAGTTCGATGTCTGGGCCGCCGAGCGCTTGCAAGCTTCGGCATGGCTCGATCCCGTGGGAGAGCGATTTCTGCGCATTGACTACCGACTCCCGCATCCGGTCGCCGGGCCAGAAGGCGGCAAGCTGACCCGCTACGAACAGAGCTATTTCATCCGAACTGAGCCGCGCTGGGGGATGAGCTATGTTTCCAGCTTCTCGATCGATCTGGAAGCCCGCGCAGCATTCCGAACCATTTCACGGCGCTATTCCGCCAATATCGTCAAAACAGAATTCTTCTTTGCGAGCGCAGAAGCCGAGGCAGATTTCGAGGTGAGACGAAAACGGCCGCAGCTCATGTCTGGATTGCCGCGCTAAGGCGGCTAGATTGGGCGCATGACGATTCACATGGTGAAGCTTTGCGTTGGCGCGGAAGACATTGACGATTTGGTGAACTGGCAAAAGCGCTTGATGAAACAGGGGCGTGAGCCGTTTCATCAGACCCGCATGATGCCTAAACAGAAAGACCAGCTGCTCGAGGGTGGTTCGATCTATTGGGTCATCAAGGGGGCCATCCGAGTACGTCAGCGTATTGTGGAGGTACGCGAAGTGATGGGCGACGGTCATACAATGTGTGAGTTGGTGTTCGATCCCAATCTTGTCCGAACCTACGCCAAACAGAAGCGCCCGTTTCAGGGCTGGCGATACCTCAAACCTGCTGATGCACCCCGTGATCTGGGTAGCAAGGAAGCCGCTGTCGACATTCCTCCATCATTGGATGCCGCGTTGAAACAGGCGGGCGTCTGGTAAACCCTAGTCGGCAAGCGCTTCAAGAAGGATGGCAGCTTGTAGTTCAAACGCCTCGCTGCCAGGGGCGACAAGCTCAACATGGCCTGTATTCGGGACAAGCACGAACCGCGCATCGCTGCCTGTTGCTATAGCTTTGTCGGTGTAGCTCTCGCCGAGTATCGGCGGTGCGATCTGGTCTTGCTCGCCATTCACGCTGACCTGATGCGCCGCAAAAGGCAGCAATTCCACGGGAGATGTATCGGAAAGCACATCCTGTCGTGCGCCTGACGGTGTGCCTGTCAGCGCTTCCATGATTGAGCTTAGGCAGGCAGCTTGTGTCACGGGCGCGGAAGCATCGAGATCCGCAAGACCACCGGAATTGACTACGAAATCTATGTGGAGTGGGTTTGAGCGCCAGAGCGTACTCGACTTCGGCAGCTTGGGCCGGGCTGCCAACCACAGCGCCAGATGGCCGCCAGCGGAGTGACCAATCGCACCGACCCGGTCGAGCTTAAGGTTGAACTGGCTCGCATGATCGCGAAGCGCGTCTGCCGCGCGGGAGACATCTTCAAACGTCCCCGGATAGCCGCCACCGGCTTCATCTACGCCACGATACTCGATGTTCCAGACCGCGAGCCCTTTTTGGCGGAGGTCATCCGCTGCGAAATCCATCAATCTCCGGTCCGCAATCGACTTTTGCCAGCATCCACCATGCACCATGATCACGACAGGGTGCGGCCCGGCGCCATCAGGCAGCCAGAGATCAACAATGTCGGTTTCTGATGGGCCAGTGCGAATTGTGTGCGGCGTGGTTGGTCGTTCCCGCGAGAGCAGGTCTGGCCACTGCAGGAGCGGTATTGTCTCGTTTCGAGCATGGGGCGGAGTTTGCGACAATTCCGGATTTGGCGCGTCGCAGCCGACGAGACAGAGTAAGGCGAGGGTAGCGAGGGAAGGTGTGCGCATACGGGGATTGCTACTAGCGTCGGCGCATTCTGTCATGCACAAACAGGCAATGACCTTGATATCCCTTCCGGAATCGCGCGCCGAAGCGGAGGCGCTGGATGCGACCGACCCGCTCGCCCTTTGCCGGGATGCCTTTGCCCTGCCGGAAGGTGTGACCTATCTGGTCGGGCACTCGCTTGGGCCAGCCACCATCGGTGCCCTGCGAAATCTGCGTGCAGCATCAGAGGGTGCATGGGTGAACGACCGCGTCGGCGCATGGAACTCGGCAGAGTGGATTCATTTATCCGAACATGTCGGCAATCGCCTCGCACGGCTGGTGGACGCCAAGGCGGGCGAAGTAGTTGTTTGCGACAGCGTATCCATAAATCTGTTCAAGCTTGCTGCCTCGGCGTTGCCTTTGGCGCGCACGCGTCGCCTTGTTGTCGAAGAGGATGAGTTTCCGACCGATCAATACATTCTTGATGGTCTGTCTGGTTTGACTGGCGTGGACCTAGTCCGCGCTGCGCCGGGGAAGGGGATCTCCCAACTTGAGGGTGGTGTGTTGGTGAAGAGCCTCGTGAATTACCGCTCTTCTCAGCTCGCCGATATGGCCGCGGACGAGGCTTCAGCTCAGTCTGGTGGTGGTGTGATCATCTGGGACCTCAGCCACGCGACTGGCGTGCTTGATGTTAAATTGAGCGCTGCCAGCGCACGGTTTGCAACGGGGTGCACCTACAAATATCTGAATGGAGGTCCCGGCGCGCCTGCCTTTGTCTATGCCAGGGCAGATGTCGCTGACCGATTGGAAACGCCATTGCCGGGCTGGATGGGACATTCTGCACCGTTTGAATTCACTTCTGCTTACGCGCCTAAAACGGGGACAGCGCGCTTCGCCTCTGGCACGCCACCTATTCTTTCACTTGCCGCGCTGAATGGCGCGCTGGATGTCTTTGACGGTGTTTCGATGGTCGAGGTTCAGTCAAAGGCGCGAGCCCTGGGCCAGATGTGTCTGATGATGGCCGAAGGTATGGGGCTCGACATTGCGTCCCCGCTCGATCCGGCCTCGCGCGGTGGGCATGTCAGTGTGTGTCATCCAGATGGCTACCCGCTTGTCCGCGCCTTGGCCGATTGGGGCATTGAGGCCGATTTCCGTACGCCACACACGATCCGTTTTGGTCTGTCCCCGCTATTCCTTGGCTATGCTGAAATCTGGGACGCGATGTCGGAATTGGCCGAGATCATTGAAACGCGCAGTTGGGATACTGAGGCCTACCGGGAAAAGGCCATCGTGACCTGATGGAGTTGCTTGTCCAGTATGCACCCCTGTTGCTGGCGCTCGCCGCAGCAGGTATCGCGGCCGGCCTTGCCGCGGGCCTGTTCGGCATCGGAGGCGGCGCGATCATTGTGCCGGTGCTCTACTTCCTGTTCGAAGGGATGGGCTTTGGCGAGACAGCCATGCACGTCGCCGTATCGACGTCTCTGGCGACAATCATCCTCACCTCGATCCGTAGCGTGATGGCCCACAATGCTCACGGTGCCGTCGACTGGCAGATCATCCGGAGCTGGGCGCCCTGGATTGTCATCGGGGCGCTGGTTGGCATGGCGCTGAGCGGATACTTGTCCAATCGTGGCTTGCTGGCGATTTTTGGTTCATTGGCCTTCCTGCTTGCGGCACAGCTCTATTTCGGGCGTCCGACGTGGCGATTGGCAGACGAGATGCCCGGCGGCATAGTACGCGCGGGGCTTGGTGCATCTGTAGGGACACTGTCTGCCCTGATGGGAATTGGGGGCGGGACGTTTGGCGTCAGCCTGATGACTCTGTGTGGTCGGCCAATCCATCGGGCTGTTGCGACGGCGGCGGGCTGGGGCGTAGCGATTGGCTTGCCTGGCGCGTTGGCTGCAATCTATGTGGGGTGGGGCACAGACGGTCGGCCGCCATTCTCGCTCGGAAATGTGAACCTTGCGGCGTTCGCGCTGATTTCCGCCTTCACTGTGACCATGGCGCCGATTGGCGCAAAACTGGCGCACAAGCTGGATGCGGCGAAGCTGAAACGCTGGTTTGCCATTCTGCTCGCAATCGTGGCGGCTCGCATGTTGTGGAAGGCCCTCGGCATTTAGAAAAACGTCGCGGCGATCCGTTCTATGGCCCAGAAGCTGCCAGTGATGCCGATCGCGTACGCTGCGGCCTTGCGTACGAATGGTGCACCCTGGCGATAGAGGCGCTGCCCGACCCAGGCGAGGGCCAATACGAATATCACAAACGCAACTTGCCCCACTTCGACACCCAAATTGAACAGGAGCAGCGCGAAGATCTCCGCGCCTTTGGGCAAGCCAATATCAGACAGAGCGCCCGCAAATCCAAAACCGTGGACAAGGCCAAATCCAAAGGCGATGATCCAGGGTTGGTTCTGTGCGAGCGTGTCTTGCCCGCGCTTTCTGTATATTGCTTCAGCTCCCAATAGCGCGATGCTCATGGCAATGACAATCTCCACGGGAGGACCGGGCAGTGTCACGCCGCCCAGCGCCGAGGCGGCAAGGGTGATCGAATGCGCCACGGTGAAGGCCGTCACCGTGGCAAGCAACTGGCGAGGTCTGACCAGCAGGACAAGACCCAGCACAAACAGCAAATGGTCAAAACCGAAAATGATGTGCTCTACGCCGATTTTAAAATAGGCAAGTGTCGGCGCGCCCTGGGGGCCGCTCAGCTGGATGGCATTCGCGCCAGGCCGCAGAAGTGCCGAAACATCATCTTCTTCCAGCCGCTCTACGCGCACGAACACATCGGTAAGGGTCCGGTCGAGGCCCGATATTGAGAGTTCGCCATTATTGAGATTGCATGCCATCGACCACCGGGTGACGAGCGTGGCCGCAGGGGCAGACATCCGCTCATTTTTTCGGGCGCAATTTCCAGGAAAGACCGGGTCGAGCTTCAGTCGTCGACCATCCAGAACTGGCTGTTTCCAGATCACATCATATTCGCCGTGAGCGGTCTCGGTAATTTCCAGATAGGCTGGTCGCACCTCATGTGCAGCAGCGCAGAGCGCCATCAGGATCGATGCCAACACGCACAGTGTGACACGCATCAGTTTCCGCCCTCTATCTCGACCTTGTACCGCGCAATGATCTCCTGAATGGCTTGCTCATTCTTTTCGCGACGTGTTTGCTCGAGCCAGTCCTTGCGAACTTCTGCTCTAACCTCATCAAGCGGTGAAAGCATAGCTGCGGTTGAGTGTGTAACCTGAACGAGATGGAGCCCGTAAGCAGAGGAGACGGGACCTTGCCAGTCTTCAGAGACCGGCATTGTTGAAAGGGTCTCGGCAAATGCGCCACCAAACTGCCGCGCCAACTCCCTAAGTGGCATGTCACCATACTGGCGCTGCAGCATGAAGGGGTCACCCAGCGACGCCGCTGCTGGAGGATTGGAGGCGTTTAAGCGCGTGAGCGTCTCTTCTGCGGCAGCAGCTGTCTCTGCGCCGCGAACATCAGGGCTGAAATAGACATGGCTGAAGGTCAAGGTAGCAGGCTGCGTGAAGCGATCTGCATGCGCGGCATGCCAGTCTTCGAGCTGTCGTTCGATCGGCATGGTATCTTCGTGCAAATCCGACACGACGAAACTCATCTTCTGCGCCAGTCGCCGCGTGATGATTGTGTCATTCTGGTCGAGGCCCAATCGTCGCGCCTCCCGTGCAAGAGCCACGTCGCGTATATGGTCGGACAGCATGGCCGCCATGTCCGCCTCGCCGGGCAGAGTGCCCGCCTCGGACGTGTACAGTGCGGCCATGCGCTCAATCTCACTTGCGGATATCAGAATGGTGGAGTCTGCCTGGTTCGACCGCGTTTGCCAGATGGCAAACGCGGCAAAGACCAAGGCGGCCGCAGTGATGAAATGGACGAGCGGGTCTCTCAGGAACTTCAATGGGAGCGTCCCTTAATCGGCTGGTATGTACCAGATGGGCGACGTGTAGGCGCGCTCCTGAATCGTCTGGGGCACGTCGGGGCGAGGTGGCACATTTCCACGCATTGCTTCCCAAGTCGACCAGCGGCAGCTCGGATTTTCCAAAACGCGGACATAGTATGTCGCGCGCTGGGAAACATCGAAGTCCGGGTCTTGCCAAACAGCTTTCAACTCGTTTGCGCCAGCTCCCGTGGGGGCGCAGGTCTCCATGTCAACGGCAGCGCCATTGTCTGAACAGCGATGTGTCGCCGGATCCGGCGAGCCTGTATGGCAAGCGACGTCATAGACAGCTTCTCCGACAGAGGTGACCTTGACGACTTGCACACGCTGCAGCGCACCCATGTTGGGATCGCGCTGGGCCCAGGCAAGGAAGGTTGGCGCTTCGCCAGTCCCAACCAGATCACCGCCCATCGGAACGCCGCCGTCATAGGCCTGCCGGGTAAGGTCGGCATCGTCCAACATATCGTCAGAATACCGATAACCCGCGAAGAAGCGAACCTTCATGCGTGGCCCTGTTGTGGCAAACGTCTCCTTGCGCCGGAACGCATCAAAGATAGACTCACGTGTGTTCTCCTCCGCCCACACGCCAGTCAGGCCAGATGCTGCCCACCTGGAAAACCATTCCCGGGCATTGTTGACCATCTGATTGTCTGGTTGCTCATCCCAATTCTTTTTGCCGAAGAAAGGGACGGATCCTCGCTCCATCGGTGTGCCGTCAACGACTCCGACCTTTGACCAATAGTCGCTCTCGTCATAGGCTCCTCCGACGACGTGGCTATCGGAAGCCGCGACGAGCCCGAAGCGGAATGGGTCGAAACCTTCCTCTTCCTGTAGTTTCAAGCCATTGCGATAGGCCTCACGAACATAGCCGCCTTCGGTTTTCGAGACCTGATAAGATGCCAATAGCCTGTCATAGATTTCGAAATTTGCCCACTCGTCATTGGGCGAAAGGGAGGGGTGGGTTTCGCTGGTGCCTTTGACTTGAGTTACCTCGACCAGGGGCTCATTCCTCATGCGCTGTTCAGCATAGGCCACATCGAGCGGATCTCCATTATATGTCTCTAGACGGAACATTTGCCCATCAGAGACATTCGAGTTATGTGGAATGGCAATGGCCTCATAACCTTCTGAGCGCTGTTCATCCATCCAGTCCCAGAGGTCTTCAGGGTTGGGCGAATCCAGCGTCGAGAAGGCGCGATCAGGCGCGTCCCCCTTGAAGAAAACGTTTCGGTGAAGGTTGCCTCCTGCAAACGAGTCTTCCTCTTCATTGACGGTGACTGAGGTGAATTCATAGGCGGCGAAGGTCGTGAACTCTCCAGGCACATAGTGACGATTGGCGGCATCAATATTCTGTTCCCAAACAGACCCAATAATAGATTCATCGTACATTTCCTCGATCACTTCGCCAGAGCGAACAGATGCGCCGACGCTCTGAAATGCTGCGGTGATTTTTTCCGGATCGGTCGAAAACATGTCTTGGGCACGAGGTAATTTTGAGAGCTCTGTGCCGGGTGTATTCATGACAGGAAGGATGCCAAGATATTCGGCATGGTCGGTAACTGTGTAGAAATCGAGAGGGCCGCCCGCAATCGTCATGTCGAATCCGGAAGGGTGGGTGATCGTTTCACCACGCGCAAAGCGATACGCGTCGTTGGCTGTGCGACGAACATTGAAGATATAGGCATCGAAGCTTGATCGCGTGTGGATATGAAGATCGCCGAAATAGGCATTGCGGTCTTCACTGTATCCTGCCGTCCGCTCCGTCGCGGAAGAGGCGGGCTCCATGTGGGCGGTGTCGGTCTCCTGCATGGAAGTGTCTGGCGCAGTGCTGTCGCACGCAGCCAAAGCGATCGCCGAAACGGCGAGGCCCAATAGTCTTTTCATGTCTTCCTCCCAAGGGGCATTTTAGCCTGCCCTCATTGGTTGGAATTCTGCGACGAACAGAACGTGCTGTCCAGCTTGACGCTCGGGAAGGATCAGACCGGGCTGATATCGGTGATCTTGTACGTCAGGGGCGTTTCACCATGGCTGGCGATTGTAACGTACTCGCCTTCCTTGAACACATGTTCGCCGAGTTTGAAGCCCGCTTCGTCATCGCCCTCCTCGTCTTCATCGTAATGGAAAAACCAATGGCTGCCTCGATGGGTCAGCAAGCCGTCGGCATGCTCCTCCGGATCGGGACTAAACCGTACAACGCGACACGCGGCGCGATTTTCACGCCAAGCATCGATATCGATCTGACCCGCTGCCGTCAGTGGTGCGACCAGTGTATAACCTTGCCCAGCGTCACCGTTCGGGAGGCCGGGGTTCCGCGCGAGCTGAAGGACGATTTTTGACAGGCTCATTTGAAGCTCTCCTTTAGTGGGCTAGCGCAAGGGCTGGGGCATTGTCAGCGGTAAGCAGGCGTCGTGTGGTGCCGCCGAAAATGCGCTCAGCCAGACGGGAATGACCATAGGCACCTGCCAGGATCATGCAGGCCCCGGTGCCCTTCGCCATCGCCAGAAGGCCGGAAGAAACTTCACCTTCGATTTCCATGACACGCGAGGAAATCCCTTGCAGTACCAACCACTCCACAAGCGCTTCCGGCGCCGCGATTTCGCGTTGAGGGTCCTTGTTCAGGTCATCTGTGTTCTGTGCAATGATGACATCGCCAAATGCTCTCAGAAGCGGCAAGTGAAAGCGGACCGTGCGGGCTGCGCCATTGCTTCCATCCCACGCAATGATGACTGGCCCATCCATATCGGGCGTGGTGCCAGCGAGAACAAGCGGAAGGTGCGCATCCATGAGGACGTACTCGAATCCCACATTCAGCGGCTGTGATCCGTCTGCTGCTGTACGTGGGAATATCACTGCCTCCGAGAGGGAGGCCGCATTGGACGCTGCACGTTCGACCGTGTTGACCTCGTGCTTGAACTCGCAGGTAACCGCGTCTTCGTCCTGAGTGGCTGTTTGATAGGCTTCGCGCGCCTTGGCGAGCACTTCTTCCTGCATGTCAAAGATCGACTGGGTGGTCGCACTGGTCAGGCCAGCAGCCTCCGGTGTGGCGATCACCATCAGAGCAGCGTTCGGATCTGGCAAGGCGCATAATGCTCGCATTGGCACATTCATGCGGCGAGCAAGGGATAGGGCGGTGCGTATGGTTGCAAGATCGGTCTCAACCGTTCCCTGCAGCATGGCGACTACGGACATGGGGTCACTCCTAGCGTCGTTCAGGTTCGATAATGGTGTGTACCATTTATCGCCCCGGTTTAACTAGGTGAGACTACCTAATCCGTCCGTCCAATTCTTTGGCGCGCGATTCTGTCTGCGACGAGATTGGTCGGCTCGCTGCTTTCCATCGCCAAATCCAGGACTTCACCGAGCGTCACCATGAGGGCCTTCACCTTGGCGTCGACCCAGTCCCGCAAATAGGTGCCGGAGATTTCCGCGCAGACATTGATGATGCCACCGCCATTGATGACATAGTCCGGTGCATACAGAATACCGCGGCGACGCAACAACTCACCCATTTCAGGGACGATCAGCTGGTTGTTCGCGCCACCCGCGATAGCCTTCACACGAAAACGATTCAGCGTCTTCTCATTGATGATTGCACCCAGCGCATTTGGCGAAAAAATGTCTGCATCGACATCATAAATTTCGTCGGGCGCGACGATCCGTGCCCCAGTGCGGGTAGAGATGTCGGACAAGGCTGCTTGGTCAATATCGGTGATGATGAGGTTCGCACCGGCCTTCGCCAAGTGTTCGCAAACATGTCCGCCGACTGAACCTACGCCCTGAACAGCAATCGTGCGGCCGGTAAGGTCATCAGTTCCAAGCGCGCGCTTCGCGGTTTCGAGAATGCCCAGATATATGCCCATTGCTGTTATCGGAGATGGATCTCCGCTGGCGGCATCGCCCTCATCAAGCCCGGCGACATGTGCCGTTTCCTCGCGCACGATTTGCATGTCGGAGACGCTGATGCCGACATCTTCGGCGGTGATGTACTGGCCTTTCAGACTCTCGACCGCGCGTCCGAACGCCCGGAACAATTCTGGTGACTTGTCGGCTTTCGCATCGCCCCAGATGACCGCCTTGCCTCCGCCGAGGGGAAGGTCTGCCATGGCATTCTTGTAGCTCATTCCATGGCTGAGCCGCAGGGCATCCCGCAACATGGCTTCACCAGTGTCGTAGTTCCACATGCGGCAGCCACCTGCCGCGGGCCCCAAGGCCGATGAATGGACAGCGATAATCGCTTTCAGACCGCTGTCAGCGTCGTGAAACATGTGGACACCCTCATGGGCATCGAAGGAGGAATGATCGAACATGAGAGAGTCATCGGTTGCAAATGTAACGAAGGGGCGTTTAGGCCCTTGCGGACGATCCCGTCAACCGGCGTCTGCCCTTGGACTTGGCGCGAAAATGGCATAGTTGCCCCGGCACAGGCCACACTTGGCTCGGTTCTACCGTCAGGAGTCCATGGGAAGCCCTCAGTTTCTGCCCAGATCGCATCCTCGGTGCATACTGCTTAACCACGTAACGCGTTGACACCTCAGCAGGAATTGCAGCGTATCTTGCCCTCCAGACATGCAGCTTCGTCCTCTCTTTCTTGCTCTCGGCATCATGACCGTCCTTCTGGGTGCGGCGATGATCCCCTGTGCATTGATCGATTCCGCCGATGGGCGGGCGGAAACCTATGTGTTTGAGGTGTCTGCTTTCGGTTCGATCCTGATCGGATCATGCATGTGGGTCTTGTCGCGCGGCGACATTGAACGCACCGGACAGCGCGAAGGATTTCTCCTGACCGTATTGGTCTGGGTGTTCCTGCCGATGATTGCATCCATTCCATTCCTGGCGTCGGGCATGACAGTGACGGATTCCCTGTTCGAGACTGTTTCCGGTCTAACAACGACCGGCGCGACTGTCTTGACGGGGCTCGACAGCATGCCGCGTGGTCTCTTGCTGTGGCGGGCCATCCTGCAATGGATTGGGGGGATTGGCATCATCGTGACGGCCATCGCCATCCTGCCCCAGCTGCGGGTTGGCGGGATGCAGTTGTTTGAATTGGAAAGCTCCGACATGTCGGGCAAATTCCTGCCGCGCATCACCGACATCGCGGCGTATCTGGGTTTCACTTACCTGCTGATCTCAATGCTCTGTGCCTTGCTCTATTATCTCACTGGTATGGATTGGTTTGACGCCATCACTCACGCGATGACGACCATGTCGGCGGGGGGGTATTCGACGCATGACGCCTCGTTCGGCTATTTCAGTGACACCAATGCGCCGTATGTCGCCACGCTCTTCATGTTCATTGCGGGCCTGCCATTCAGCCTGTTGGCGATGCTGATGCTTCAAGGTCGCATTCGGCCGATGCTCGCCGATCCGCAACCGCGCCTCTATCTGGCACTGGCATTGATCTTTTCGATCATCATTGTCGTCTACCACGAGGCCGTTGTTGATCCACCAGTGTTCGACCATATCTTTCACGGCTTTAAGGAAGCCCTGTTCAATATCATCTCGATCATGACCGGCACCGGTTATGCTTCGGCGCCTTATGACACTTGGGGGCAGCCCGTAATGGTCATATTCTTGGGGGCCACCTTTGTCGGAGGGTGTGCGGGCTCGGCGGCATGTGGGCTGAAGATGTTCCGGTTAGAAATCGCCGCCAAGACGATCGTTGCCTATTCGCAGCGCATGATCCAACCGCACCGTCGCACGCCTATCCGGTATGCCGGCAAGACGGTGGATGAAGAAGTCCTGCAGTCGGTTATGGTGTTTATCAGCCTCTACCTGCTGACTTTCCTCGTCGCCGCTGCACTAATCAGCGTGACCGGCGTGGACGCGCTGACGGCCATTTCGGGTGCCGCTACCAGCGTGTCAAATGTCGGACCGGGGCTTGGCCCCATGATCGGTCCATCCGGCACATTCCAGTTATTGCCTGACTTCGCCAAATGGGTTTGCGCGATTGCCATGCTGCTAGGGCGGCTCGAGTTCGTGGCTGTATTTGTGGTTCTGACCCGACGCTTCTGGCGCGGTTAGTGGTCAGTTCCAGGGATTGAACCGCTTGACCGGGCGTGGCGCTGCGTCTTCGGAGGTTTGAGTCTCTTCTTCGCTGGCTAAGGTTTCAGCCGGTTCGGTCGGAGTATCCACAATGAAGTCGGGCTCTGGTGCGACCTCTACTTCGGGCTCTGCGTGCGGCTCGGGCACCTCGAAATGCGTCTCCACGGCGGATGCATGCTCGTCAGAGTCGTCCGATTCTGCTCCGGGCCAAGGCTGGTCATGAGTAGCGTCGATCACGACTTGCGGGGCGCTCACCGAATCAACTGAGTCGGTCGCGTCCAGCGGAGCTGGTGCTTCGACGGGAGCCTGCCGGTTCCCAATTCCCGAAAGGCTGAAGGATTGAGGCGGCTGCGGGGCGACCTCAGGTGCTGGAGCAGCTTCCAATTGAGGTTCAACTTCAGGCGGTTTCGAAGATTCCATTTCCGAATGTGCTTGTGCAGTGTCAGACTCAGGCGCGTAGTCATCTAGCCCGCCACCATACCCACCTGTAAGGAAATTATGGGAGGGGGGGGAGTTGTCCTGCGGGGCAGGCGACGGCTCACCCGCCGTTTCCTCGGTTCCACTCGTCGCGTCGATCGTCGCAACTTCGGGCGTGGAGGGTGCTATTTCTGGCTCCGGTTCTGGAGTGAAACTGCCAAATGGCTCAGCCTGGGCTTGGTTCGGCGCACTGTCGCTGACATCCGCAAAGGCAGGTGTGTAGGTGTCGGCCTCATCCGTAGCTTCGGAGTCGACTTTGCCCATGAATTGCGGCGCGTCTGCTTCCGCTGTCGAGGCATCTTCCGGTTCGATTTCCGTACAACCCGTCGGTGTATAGCCTGCGGCTGGTTCGTTTAGTGGCCCCGGTTCATCGACAGGCTCCATCGCGGCTGGCGCATCTGGTGACGAGACACCGTAACCCATGATTGGCGACATGGAGGCTTCGGCTTTAGGCGTGGCTTCTTCGGTGGGTTCTGCGTCTTCGACAGTATTTACCTGATGAGCCGAGTCAGCAACAGCCTCTTCGAGAGAGATGCCCGTGTTTTCATCGGTCAGGATTTCATCTTCGGACGGCATCTGTTGGTCGCCCCGTGATGCTATCGGAGACTCCAGCGTGTCTTCGCTGATTTCTTCAGGGGCTTCATGTTCAACCGGTTGGGCTTCCAAAGGTGTATTTACCTGGCTCGCAAGAGACGCGACCGCTGATGTTATGTCGGACTGACTGTCCATTTCCAGATAGGCTTCCGGTTCCAGCGGGGAGCTGTCATCCAATGGATCCTCGACCGCATCCTCTCCTGACGCCTCAGGAGATACCTCCTCGTCAGCATCGTCGATCAGATCGGCAGGTTCATCGCTGACGCCTGTCTCTGCAGCAGTCAGTCCGGCCAGCACCGCACTGATCGCCTCTTCTGCGCCGCGTGCATGGCGCTTGGCCTCCCGGTAGAGCTCCTCGACGAACATTGCGTAAGGGCGGCCGTCGGCATCAAGTTCATCATTGAAGTCGGACGGGCTGCAGGTCTCTATTTCCCGGCCTTGCGCATCTGTGAGCAAGACGCCGTAAGGGTCAGGCGTCAGCGTGACTCGATAGCCTTCAGTGTCGTGGGTCATTTGGCCGTTTTCGGCTTCCTGCCACGTTACCTTCTGTCGACGTGTCATGTCGCCGAGCTTGTCTATCAGCCGTTTGGTGGATGGATGCAGCATCAAGACCCGCCTTTCCGTTTATCCAGAACGCTTTTCCTAACAGTTACAAGCTGGCAGGCGAATGATCAAACGCCCTGTTCCATCAAAATCGATGAAATGACGCGAAATCCGGCAGGTTAGGCTTTCCGCTAAGTTAATCCATCGCGTCTGGGCGAGCTGGATAGTAGGCCATGCCAGTCAGAACCGCATCAGCTCCATCGTCCAGAGGTTCGAAAACGCGTTGAAATCGCACACCGTTGTCCAAGTCATTGCAAATCAGAAGATTTGCCGACTCATCCACCCCGTCAAAGCAAGTCGATCGCGCTTGCTCCGTCAATTGGCTAAGCCGATACGTACCGATCTGTTCGCCGCCTGGCCCTGTGACGTTCGAGTGGGTGGTCGACACCCGGTAAACATGTCCCCTGGACCAGTCGGGCTCCACAGTGAACATTGGTGCCGTGTCTGACTGGGTCATCACCTGAAAGACCGGGTAGGTATCGCCTTCGGCGACCATCTCGCCTGGCACGATCTCCTGATCTGGAAACGCGGCGCGAATGGCGTTGGTATTGAATGGCGTCGCGCCAGTTATGCCCATCACACCTTGCGGGCCGATAACGGGCTGAAACGCTGGCGGGGCCTGTCCCGCCTTGACCGAGGATTTGACCCTGGCCACGTCTTTCAGAAAGTCTTTCACCGGCTCACCATCAGCGACAGACAGATCTGTCCGGAAGCCGCGCACAATCCCGGTTGGATCAACGAGGAGATAGGAAGGTGTCCACCTGATTTCCAAAGCAGACCTGAGGCTGGCGTCTTCATCCAGCAAGGTCGGATAGGAATATCCCTTGTCGTCGAAATAGGCGCTGACCGAACCATATTTTCCGTACATGTCAGTCGGCGTCGCACGATTGGCGTTTGCCGGCGTGTGAATGGACAGGAAGCCGAGATCAGGGTCCTGGTCTATTGCGGTGACCAGCGCGGCCACATAGGGCGCGTCTGCCATACAGTCCCCGCACCATATGCCCCAGATATCAATCACGTTCCACGTACCTTCCAGCGAGGCCGGGTCAAAAACGGAGCCGTCTGCCAACTTGCCTGACAGGGCGGGCAGGGGCTGGCCCAAAAGGGCGTAATTGTAGGGGCGGCCGTCAGCGTCGCGCGCGATGGTCTCGCCTTCGCGCACCGTGGCGGTTTCCGGTGCGACCGTGTTGGAAATGATGAAGCCTGTTGCAGCGTTCGGATCCGTGCTGACGCCATGGTCGGCTTTATCTGCGCCAGGCCCACAAGCGACAAGGACGATCAGGCTGGCGGCGGAAAAGAAGTGACGGATCATGATGGCCCCTGGTCGGATATGTCGGTGACGTTCAACATAAGGTCTTGTCCCCAAAAGGAAAACGCCCCGAACCGAGGTTCGGGGCGTTCACTGCGTTCAAGTTGACGGGGATCAGCTGAAGATCTCGAAGAGACCTGCTGCGCCCATGCCGCCGCCGATACACATGGTGACAACGCCATATTTTGCTCCGCGGCGCTGGCCTTCCATAAGCAGCGAGCCTGTGCAGCGTGCGCCGGTCATGCCGAATGGGTGACCGATGGAGATCGAGCCGCCATTGACGTTGTACTTCTCTGGGTCGATGCCGAGACGATCGCGGCTGTAGAGGCACTGCGAGGCGAAGGCTTCGTTCAGTTCCCAGAGGTCAATGTCGTCAACCTTCAGACCGTGGCGCTCCAGCAGGCGTGGCACAGCGAACACTGGACCGATACCCATTTCATCCGGATCACAGCCAGCGACGTTGAAGCCGACGAAACGGCCGAGCGGCTTGAGGCCGCGCTTCTCGGCTTCCTTGGCTTCCATCACGACAACGGCTGCGGAGCCGTCTGACAGCTGGGACGCGTTACCTGCGGTGACGTATTTGCCTTCCTT
>NZ_DFME01000083.1:0-1760 GCF_002375605.1 Hyphomonas sp. UBA3601
GAGTCGGCGATAATTTCCGAGGTCGCGCACTTCCAGGAACTGGCAATGTCCGCCCGAAACAAGCAGCAGCAAATAGGGGAACGGGCAATCATTGCCGAGCCGAGGGCTGAGCGCGTGCCCTTCCAGATGGTTGACCGCGATGAAGGGCTTTCCGGCTGCCTGCGCGATGGCCTTTCCGGTCATCATGCCCACCAGCACGCCGCCGATCAGGCCGGGACCGGACGTGGCGGCGATCCCGTCTAGCGCTGAATAGGAAATGCCTGCTTCATGCATCGCGGCTTTCACGGTCAAATCAGCCAGTTCGGCGTGTGCGCGCGCAGCGATTTCCGGTACCACACCCAGATAGGGCGCGTGTTCTTCCAGTTGCGTGCGGATCACGTCCGAGACCAGCTCTGCCCGGCCATCGGTCAGGCGCAGCACAGCCGCGGCCGTCTCGTCACAGCTTGTCTCGATGCCCAGAACTGTCAGCGTCTTGCTCATCCGCTGCATGTAGGACCCCAGAACGGATTTGGAAAGCGCCCCCCGCAGGCCCTATAGTCGAAGGAAAAGACCGGGAGGCAGAAGTTTGGCGAAACCGTTTCGATGGAACATCGCACAGCGCGAGCAATTGGGCGGCCTGATTACAGGCGCGACCGAGACGCGCTCATTGAACGACATGTTCCTTGAATCCCTGCGATCCACGGCTGCCCGCATTCTGGCGCATGCGAACCGGTCAGACCTCGCCTTTATCGGGAGGACGCCCGAAAACCTGTATGATTATCTGTCTGGCTGTTTCGAAGGGCTGCGCGACACGCCGCGGCTTCACCTCATCCAGTACTCTCTGCGCAATGCCAGCGCGGTCGATCAATTGCCGGAACCGGCATTGCAGGGTCTGTTCGAGTATCTCACCGCCGAAGGTCTCGGCCCCAAGGCGATCGCCACCGGTTCGCGCCCCATTGCCCTGGTCGACTTTGTTGCCTCCGGCCGAACGATGGAGGGCCTGATCCGCCTCATGAAACTGCAAGCCGAGCGGGAAGGACAAGACTGGACCGCCGTTCAGCGCCGCCTACGCATCATCGGGCTGCGCGTGCGTACAAAGAATTCCCCCAACACCTGGCGCTGGCAACAGCATCAGGACTGGCTGCACTTCATTCCGGATGCGATCATTCGAAATGTTTCCGCGCCTGCAGCCTTCCTCCATTATCTCGGCAATGATCAGCCCAAAGTGACCGCCAGCTTTCATCCGGGCCGCTGGGCGGAGGAGGAGGGCGCCGCCCGCCGACCGAACAGCGACCAGCAGGCTGCGCTGGGCTTTGCGGCGCAGCTCTATGATCTTGGTCGCACCCGCGAGGAACGCCAGAATCTTGCAAAGCGGATTGCCCGACACCGCAAGATGAGCCAGCGTGCCACGCGTCGCCTCGTCCTGCGATTGCGCGGGGGCTGAGCCGCCGGTAGGGTAAGGAATGGCCGCATCTGAACCCATCATGCTTTCGCTTGAACGCTTCGGAGAGATTTGCGCTGATCCCGCGCCATTGATCTATCGGCGCCTCTTCGCACAGCATCCCGAATTTGAAGACCTGTTCGCGATGGACACGGATGGTGGCGTGCGCGGTTCCATGCTGACAACCTGCTTCGACTGCATCATCGGTCTTACCGAGGGCAGTCGATTGCCGCGCTTTGAACTTCAGTCTGCCCGCCTGTCGCACCAGGGGTATGGCGTGCCGGAATCCCAACTGGATGACATGTTCACAGCCATCCGCGACACTTGCCGGGAAGCGCTG
>NZ_DFME01000083.1:1974-3840 GCF_002375605.1 Hyphomonas sp. UBA3601
ATTGCGCGAATGGGGTTCACGCCAGCCTGACACTGGCCGGGGCTAACGCCCCTTGAATTCCGCCGGGCGCTTCTCAAGAAACGCCATCATGCCTTCACGCGCGTCTTCCGTTTTCAGCAGCGGCAGCAATTGCAGGAAGACGTGATGGACATGTTCGGTGAAAGGCTCCGACAGGCCCATCCGCATCAGGCGTTTTGAGGCCTGTACGGCCAGTGGCGCGTTCGCGGCGATCTCGGCGGCCAAGGCGCGTGCTTCGTCCATCAGCGTATCATGCGGCACCACTTTTGCGCACAATTGCTCGGCCAGGCATTCTTCGGCGGTCAGGGTGCGGCCGGTGAAGATCAGTTCGCAGGCCTTCTCCCAGCCAAGCATGCGCGGCAGGAACCAGGTGCCGCCGGATTCCGGCAGGATGCCGCGCTTGGTGAAGGCTGCCGCCATCTTGGCCTTGTCCGACATGATGCGGATGTCACAGCCGAGCGCCGTGTCCATGCCATAGCCTGCCGCGCCGCCATTGATGGCGCAGATGGTTGGCGTGTCCATATTGAACAATACGGTCGGCGGCGTGTTGCGCAGATCCAGCGTGGCGCTGGCCACAGCGCCGGATCCGATGCCTTCGCCCTTGGTGGCACTTTCCAGGTTCAAACCCGCGCAGAAGGCCCGGCCCGCCCCGGTCAGGATGACGCAACGCACATCCGTATCGGCATCTGCCTTCAGCAAGGCCTTGCACAACTCATCCAGCATCGGGCCGGAAATCGTGTTCAACCGCTCCGGCGCGTTCAGGGTGATGGTCGCGACATGGTCTGCGACCTCATAGAGAATTTCGGCAGTCTTGGTTTCTGTGTCCGGCATGGCGTGTCTCCCTCTTGTTTTGAGGCGAGCGTAGCGTGGAGGGGCAGGTCGGCCTAGGCTGCCCTCGCGGCAGTTTTCCAGCAGGCTGCCGTGAAGACAATTTCGTCGCCATCAGCAAACTCCATGAAGGCGGCGCGCACCACGTCGATGACTCTCTCCCGGGTCGCCTCATCCACGCCTTGGGCGATGGCATAGCCGACGGGGCCCATCAGCGAGACATAAAGGTCCATGGCCGAGAGGGGAAAGCGGCATTCCACGTCCAGTTTCTCACTCACCACGTCCTGCCATCCGGACTCGGACAGGATATGCTCCACGCGCGCGGCGTCTGCGAAGCCAAACTGGCCACGGGCATTCGGCTCCCGCTCGGGCAGACCGGGCAGCAGGGGGCGGGCGCCAGCCTCAGCCGCCGTCATGAACGGGTTCTCCGCCGGGTCACGCCAGCTGAACATGAGCAGCTGTGTGCCCGGCTGCGCGGCGCGGTTCAGATTGCGGAAGGCGGCAACCGGATCCTCGAAGAACATCACCCCGAACCGGGACGTGATCATGTCGAATGTGCTCGACGGGAAATCGTGCGTCTGCGCATCGGCGACCAGGAACTCCGCGTGTGATCCGGACTCGGCGGCGCGCTTGCGAGCATGGGCAATCATGGTCTCGGAAATGTCGAGGCCAAGACAGTCCGCGTCCGGCTCCAGCGCCTCCGCCATGGCGAGCGTTGTCGCACCGGTGCCGCAGCCGATATCCAGGACAGATTGTGCGTTGGCCGTCGTCACCGTCTCGACGAGGATGTCCGCGAAGGGTTGGAAGGCCGTATCCAGCAGCGTCTGCGCGCGCACCCAGGCCTTTCCGCCCGCGCCATTCCACATCTCTTCCTGATCCTTGTTTGCCATTCTCATCGTACCGCGCTCCTTGTCATTGCGATCTTGTGGAGGCATCCTGCCACCTCAAGTCGACTTGAGGTCAAGAGCCTATCATGGAAATTTCCGACGTTGCCAAACAATCCGGGATCCCGGCCTCCAC
>NZ_DFME01000083.1:4012-7797 GCF_002375605.1 Hyphomonas sp. UBA3601
TTTGATGAAGACGTTCTGGAACGGCTCGGCCTGATCTCGCTCGGCCGCGCCGCAGGTTTCACGCTGGACGAGATCGCCGCCATGATGTCGGAAGAGGGGCCCCGCATCGAGCGTGCGACGCTCATGTCAAAGGCGGACGAACTGGACGAGAAGATCCGTCAGATGACGATCATGCGCGATGGCTTGCGCCACGCCGCAAATTGCCGCGCGCCGAACCATATGGAATGCCCCAGCTTTCGCCGCATCCTCCGCGCCGCCATGACGGGGAGAATCTCAGCGAAGGGCAATCCGGTTGGGCTGGCAAACCGAAAGGGCTAATCCCCATCCATCCGCAACGCGGCCACAAACGCTTCCTGAGGAATCTCGACCTTGCCGAACTGGCGCATGCGCTTTTTACCGGCGGCCTGCTTGTCGAGCAGTTTCCGTTTCCGGCTGGCATCGCCGCCATAGCATTTCGCGGTCACGTCTTTCCTCATGGCACTGAGGGTTTCGCGCGCGATCACCTTGCCGCCAATGGCTGCCTGAATCGGAATCTTGAACATCTGGCGAGGGATAAGGTCTTTCAGACGCTCGCACATCTGGCGGCCCCGGCTTTCGGCGCGGTCGCGGTGCACCAGCATGGCGAGCGCATCGACCGGCTCGTCATTGACCAGGATCTGCAGTTTGACGAGATTCTCGGCGCGGTGGCCGACAATCTCATAGTCAAAGCTCGCATAGCCGCGGCTGATCGATTTCAGGCGGTCATAGAAATCGAACACGACCTCGTTGAGCGGCAGTTCGTACTTCACCATCGCCCGTCCGCCGACGTATGACAGTTCGGTCTGGATGCCGCGCCGATCCTGGCAGAGCTTCAGGATGCCGCCAAGATATTCGTCCGGCGTATAGATCGTCGCATTGATCCACGGCTCGCGGATTTCGGCAACGCGCACGACATCGGGCATGTCTGCCGGATTGTGGAGTTCGATTTCCGATCCGTCCGTCATCGTCATTTCATAGACAACGCTCGGCGCGGTTGCGATCAGGTCGAGGTCGAACTCGCGGCTGAGGCGTTCCTGGATGATTTCGAGATGCAGCAGGCCGAGAAAGCCGCAACGGAAGCCCATGCCGAGCGCGGCAGAGGTTTCCATCTCCCATGTAAAGCTTGCATCATTCAGGCGCAGCTTGCCCATCGCCGCGCGCAAATCGTCAAAGTCGCCCGCATCCATCGGAAACAGGCCGCAGAAGACGACCGGCTGAACTTCCTTATAGCCGGGCAGGGCCTTGTCACAGGGTCGCTTGTCTTCCGTGATCGTATCACCCACGGCCGTTTCGCCGACTTCCTTGATCGAAGCCACGAAGTAGCCGACTTCGCCCGGCCCAAGCGCCTCAACGTCGGTGAGTTTCGGATTGAACGTGCCGACCTTGTCAATTTCATAGACGCCGCCGGTGCGCATCATCTTGATCTTCTGCTTCTTCTTCAGCACGCCATCATGAATGCGCACGATGACGACCACGCCGAGATAGGGGTCGTAATAGGCGTCCACCAGGGCAGCCTTCAGCGGCGCGTCGACTTCGCCGGTCTTTGGCGCAGGCAGGCGCTGGACAATGGCTTCCAGCGTTTCAGAAATGCCGAGACCGGTCTTGGCCGACGTCTCGATGGCGTCAGAGGCATCAAGTCCGATCACGTCCTCGATCTGGGCTTTCACGCGCTCGACGTCAGCAGCTGGCAGATCGACCTTGTTCAGAACCGGCACGATCTCATGGTTCTGGTCGATGGCCTGATAGACGTTTGCCAGCGTCTGCGCCTCGACGCCTTGGGAGGCGTCCACGACCAGTAGCGAGCCTTCACAGGCGGCGAGGCAGCGGCTGACTTCATAGGCAAAGTCGACATGGCCCGGCGTGTCCATCAGGTTCAGGACATAGGTCTCGCCATCCTGTGCCTCATAGGTCAGGCGTACGGTCTGGGCCTTGATGGTGATGCCGCGCTCTTTCTCGATATCCATCGAGTCGAGCACCTGCTCCTTCATTTCGCGTTCGGTCAGGCCGCCGCAATGCTGGATCAGGCGATCCGCCAGCGTCGACTTGCCGTGGTCGATATGGGCGATGATGGAAAAATTGCGGATTTTGTCACGTGAGATCATGGCCGGGATATAACCGCGCTTTGGCCTCGCGGGAAGCGTTCTCGTTCAGGCGGGGGCCGGTTCTGGCGTCCTGAGGTGCAGAATGTCGCGGATTTCCATTAAAATCAGGAAACTCCGGAACAAGTCGACGTGCCTTCCATTGATTCTGCGTCACACAAACACGCACTCAGGAAGGATTTTCCCATGAGCATCCAGACGCTCGAAGACCTCTATATTGACCAGCTGCAAGACCTCTACAGCGCCAATCGCCAATCCCTCAAGGTGACTGAGAAGCTCGCTGGAAAGGCCCATAATCCGAAGCTGCAGGACGCGCTGAAACGCGGCGTCAGCGGCATCGAGGACGGGATCAACGCCGTCGAAGGCCTGATCCGCAAGCACAAGGCCGACCCGCGCGGCGAATTCTGTCAGGGCATGGAAGGCCTCGTCAAAGAAGCGAAAGCCCACGCCATCGACGCCGAGATCGAGGACGAGGATGTCCGCGATGCCTCTATCATTTCGCAATATCAGCGCATGACCCATTACGCCCTTGCTGGCTATGGCACCGTCTTGGCCTTTGCCCGTCGCCTTGGCTTCAAGGACGACGCCGAACAGCTCCAGACCTGTCTCGACAACACCTATTCCGGTGACCGCGAGATGTCGCAGCTGGCTGAAGGCGAAGTGAACCGCGAAGCGGCCTGATTCCACCCCCCCAAGGCGGGCTGGCTGAACTGTAACTCCGGCTGGCCTCCACGGGGTGGGAGCCCGGTCTGGCACTGCCAGGCCGGGTTTGCCGTGCGCGCTATCCCCCCGCGCCGGGTACGGTGATGTGCGCCGGGGCGCCAAAGCCGAAATCGAGCCCCAGGAAGATCCAGCCCATCATCAGCGCGACGCCCGTGATCAGCATCCAGACCGAATACGGGATCATCATCGCCGTCAGGCTGCCAAGCCCGAAATCAGTTTGCCAGCGACGCGCGAAGACCAGGATCAGCGGGAAGTACACCATCAGTGGCGTGATGATGTTCGTCGCGCCATCGCCCACGCGATAGGCGGCGGTCGCGCCTTCCGGGCTGATCCCCAACAGCATCAGCATCGGCACAAGCACCGGCGCCAGCAATGCCCATTTTGCGCTGGCCGAGCCGACGAAAAGATTCAGCAGCGCTGAGAACAGGACAATCAGGCCCAGCACGATCGGCAGCGGCAATCCGCTATTCTGGATTGCGTCCGCGCCATGCACCGCCGAGATCAGGCCGAGATTGGACCAGCCGAACATCGCCACGAAATGGGCCGCGGCAAAGGCCAGCACCAGATAATAGCCCATGTCCTTCATCGCCTCGGCCATCATGTTTACCAGGTCGCGGTGATTGTTGATCGTGTTGGCGGCTGCGCCATAGGCCCAGCCCGCAGCAAGGAACAGAACCAGGAAGCCCGCGACGAGCGAGCGGAAGAACGGCCCGGCCTTCTGGTACCACGGATTGCCTTCTGTGCCCGGCCCATCGGCCAGTAGGGGCGTGCCTGGTCCGAACGTCATGAACGCCCACAAGGCGCACACGCCCAGCAGGGCGAGCCCCGCCATGCGCAGGCCCTTCTGCTGCTCGGCGGTCAGGGGCTTGTCTTCATCGCCAGCCTGTACGGCTGATTCCGGGCTGGGGACCCATTTGCCGAGGCGCGGCTCGATGATCTTGTCGG
>NZ_DFME01000083.1:7904-8360 GCF_002375605.1 Hyphomonas sp. UBA3601
TACGCATTGCCGGCAATGTTCATCGTCCAGCCCGCATCGATATTGCTCGCGCCATAGGCGGCCTCGGTGATGCCGAACAGCAGCGCGTCCAGCTGGCCCGGCGAGATATTGGCGGAAAACCCGCCCGACACGCCCGCAAAGGCCGCGGCAATCCCGGCCAGCGGGTGGCGCCCGGCCGAGGCAAACAATATGCCCGCCAGCGGGATCATTACGACATAGCCCGCATCGGCGGCATGGTTCGACAGCATCGCCACCAGCGCGACCAGCGGCGTCAGCAGGAATTTCGGCGCATTGCGCACCGCCGCCCGGATCGCGCTCGAAAACAGCCCTGAGCGCTCTGCCACGCCCGCGCCCAGCATCACGACCAGCACATAGCCGAGCGGATGGAAGTGCGTGAACGTCTTCGGCATATCCACCCAGAGGCGCTGTATGTTCTCGGCCGAGAACAGGCTCGCC
>NZ_DFME01000083.1:8477-8889 GCF_002375605.1 Hyphomonas sp. UBA3601
CCGCCGTCTGTCACCTGCGTCGGGTGCGGCGCGCTGAAACTGGTCCAGGCCGCAATCTGTGAAATCGCCATCAGGGCGATGATCAGATAGAAGAACAGGAAGACCGGATCGGGCAGGCGGTTGCCCGTCTTCTCCACCCATCCCAGGAATCCCTTATTGGTCGCTGCCTCGGCCATGCCCATTTCCCCTGTCAAAACCAGATCAAGCGGGACACCTTATTGCCAATTGCCGCGCTGGCAATATTCCGCCCCATATCCGCCGCAGCCCGCGCACTGGTGACCCCCCGCCAAATGCGCTAATCAGGGGCCATCGTTACAAGACCGGTCCCGCCCATGCCCGATACACAACACGCCGCGCCCAAACAGGGCATTACCGACGAAGGATACCTCACCGACAGCTGGTATCTGGCCGC
>NZ_DFME01000033.1:0-8550 GCF_002375605.1 Hyphomonas sp. UBA3601
CTGGAGCGGATGGGCGCAAAACCCACCGGTTTCGTCGCCAGTGAGTATGCAATGGCGGTGTGGGGCATGGAGGACATGTCCGAAGTGGACATGGACGCACTGTTCCATCCGGACATGATGGGTGACGATCTTGAAAGCTGGCTGGATGAGAGCGCGCTGATGAAGCGGACCTTCGGTCATTGCGCCCAGATTTCCGGCCTGATCCACCGCAACCTTCCCGGCAAGGAGAAGAACTCACGGCAGGTGAGTTTTTCCTCCGACCTGATCTATGACGTGCTGCGCAGCCATGAGCCGGACCATATCCTGCTGCAAGCCGCCCGGCAGGACGCGGCGACGGGCCTGCTCGATGTGCGCCGCCTGTCAGATGCCTTGGTGCGGATCCGTGACAAGATCGACCATCAGGCGCTCACCAAGATCAGCCCCTTCGCCGTACCCGTCATGCTGGAAATCGGCAAGGAACCGGTTTCAGGCGCATCCGTGCAGGACGCCATCCTGGGCGAAGCGGAGGCCGATCTGGTCAGAGATGCAATGAGTTAGGCGGCCGGGCGCAGCCATCCTTTGTAGTGGGCAACAAGTCCTGCGAAGGAGTGATAGATCGCGACGTCAAACTGACAGGAGCCGTCTGGCAGGACAGTTTCCCGAGTGTTGCTGACAGGTAGGAGGAAGCGGGGAAGAGGGACTCCTAGGAACCGGGCTCGCATGACCGGAAACTCTAATTGGTTTTCGCCTGCCAGCAGCCTGATCGAGAAGTCCAGTACGCCGAAACGTTCACGGATAATCCCGCTATCGTCTTTTTCGACGCGGCGCAGGTGAGATGAGAACCGATGTGTCCCGAACTGGCGGGTCCACATTTCTCCGTTCCGGTTACGCACCATGCTGACGCGGACGGGTACGTTTCGCCCAGACGGCGGGAAGCCAGCAAGTCTGTTGGCCAGAAGAGCCAGAAAGCCTTTTCCGCGATGGATCTCCGCTTCGCCCTCCCAGACATGCTCGCTTGTAACTGTGTGAAGGTGTTGAAGGGGAGCGGCGAGTTTGTCGAAGGCGCCACCAAGGACTTGCCTGAATACGGGCGTGATTTCCGTATCGGTCCGTCCAGTTGACACGTTAAGGGAGGATAGCGCGTCCTCGGCCTCATCCAATGTGAATTCGCCAAGGCAAGGTCTGGCGCCGGGGTCGATTTGCCCGGTCAGGAGTTTGGGGATCATGATCCGCGCCGGCACGGTCGGAATGTCGGGGCCATCTCCTGCTTCTGCTATAAGTGTCCAGATACGGTTTTCGTGGGTGTCTTGTGCAGTTTTTCCTGTAACGCTAACCCTCATTCCCCCGCGGTCGGATCCGAACGGACGCAGCAGGGTGGCGAGCGGTTGAAGCACGCTCGTCCAGGATGTCAGAGATTTCACGAGCCCGCGAGAAACAAGCTTACCCAAAAGGAACAGTCCGCCATGCATGAGCTTGAGTTCCAGTCCGGCAGAAAACTGAACACTTGCGGCGTCGTATCTTGATGGCAAGAGCGTAAGGTCTGGCGCGCCGATAGGGCTGAGCCAGCGGTTCTTCAGGGGAGGAATGCCCGGCACAGTCAGTGTGATAGAGCGAATTGCGCCCCAGCCGGTCACGTGGCGCCACGCTCCGGCCTTCCAGACTTTCAGGGGCTGACCTGTTTGGGAGAGGATGGATCGTATCACGGATTGCCCGCGAGGTGCGCGGTTGCCCGGCGTGATCGCACTCTCGACAAGCTCTATACTCGTCATGCCTTTCGACAGGGCGTCGGTCGCCGAAGACGACAGGGCCGGGACACTTGAGACGCCAGATATGATGACCACGCCTTTGGTGCGCGCGTCTGTGTCGAGGCTGGCGATGCCCTCGGAAAAGGCCGCATCGTCGGACAGGTCCAGATAGTGCGCGCCGCAGGCGAGGCCGGCGCGTGCAACTCTGTAGGGATCTTTCCCATAATCCTGCCAAGGACCGGCAGCGTCGACGATGATTGCTGGCGCCAGACCGCGCACCTGTTCAGTAAGATCGATTGCATCGATATCAATCGTGTACGGTATGCCGCCGTGTCGCTCGCAAAACGCTTCTGCCTTCTGAAGGCTGCGCCCTGCGACGATGACATCGTATTCATTCCCTTGAAGCAAGGCTGCAGAAAGGCGGCCTCCGAATACCCCGTATCCCCCAATGATTAGTATGCGGCTATTCAATGAGGCGCACCCTGATCTCAGGTGTCGGCACTGGACAACTTTTGCCCTGCAATAGTTTTCGATTGTTCGCGATGCGGCGATACAGCCAATTTGCCAACGGGGAGGGCAGCCAGCGCAACACCATGGCGGCTTTCCAAGGCCATTCCAGGACAGCGAGACTTTCGGTGAAGACGTCGAGATTGCGGTAGTGCCGGCCATCAATACGGAGGAGGGCCGTTTCCATGGCGTCCGGGTCGAGCCCCAGGGCGATATAAATTTTCCGACCTGCCGATGACTGCGCTGTCATCAGGGCGAAACACCCCTCCGGATCGTGTGCAACCAGAAACCTCACGAAGCGCGAACACAGCGCACAATCGCCATCATAGATGTAGAGGTCGCATGTATCCCGGTCCATGAAGTCGGTCCACCTTTCAGGTTGAACTTAGGTTACGTGAAAAGGTTGAAATATGTGTCAATTGCGCGCTGCGGCGTGCGGGTGCCACGTTGACCCCCGGGCCATTGCGGGCCAGATTCATGGTCCATGACTGCTGCCGCCAAGAAACCCTCTGAAACACACCTGCACCTGGCCGGGGAGCTGCTGACACCGCTGCCGGAGGGGGCGTTGTGGTGGGCGGCCGAGCGGGTGCTGGTCGTGTCCGATCTCCATTTCGAGAAGGGGAGCGCGTTTGCGGCGCGGGGCCAGTTGTTGCCGCCCTACGATACGGCCGCGACGCTGTCACTGGTCGAGCGACTTTGTGCCGGGCTCCAGCCGAAGACCGTGATCTCGCTGGGCGACAGTTTCCACGACCGGGCGGCCGAGCTGCGCCTGCCGGAGGAATATGCGCGGCGCATTCAGGCGCTGACATCGGCGCATGACTGGGTCTGGGTAGAGGGCAATCATGATCCGGACCCGCCGGCCCATCTCGGCGGCCGCGCCAGCAAGGTGCTGCGCATCGGGGCGCTGGTCTTCCGGCACGAGCCGACGGGGGAAATCGGCGAGGTGTCCGGGCATTTGCATCCGGCCGCCAAGATCATCGGGCGGGGGCGTTCGGTACGGCGGCGCTGCTTCGCCAGCGATGGCGCGCGGCTGGTGATGCCCGCCATGGGCGCCTTTACGGGCGGACTGAACGTGCTGGATGAAGCGTTCGCACCGATCTTCCCGGAAGGGGCCATGGCCTTCGCATTGGGGCAGGACCGGGTGTTCATGGTGGCCGCCAAAAGCCTTGTGGCCGATATGCCACGCGGCGCGCGCTGGAAATTCTGAGCGGCTAATATCGTTTGTGCATCGCACAAAAGCGTGCCATATGCCGCTGTAGCAGGGCGAATAGCTGCTGCTCTCGCATTGATCGTTGCCTTTTCCGGGTTCGCGTCGAGTGCGCCAACAACCGGGATGCCGATCGAAAGCAGGCTTCCTAAAATTTAGAGCCTAACAGGGCGCGCGGACTTTTGAGTCCGCTGGGCGCCCGCACATGAAAGTATTGATTTGACACAGTTTACCGAACTCGGCCTCGCCGAGCCCGTCCTCAAGGCGATTGCTGCTGAGGGCTATACCAAGCCGACTCCGATTCAGGAGCAGGCGATCCCGACACTGCTGGAAGGCCGCGACCTTGTGGGCATTGCCCAGACCGGCACTGGCAAGACCGCAGCTTTCGTGCTGCCGCTGCTCAGCCGTATGGCGTCCAATCCTGGCCGCCCTGTCTCCAAGGCAGCCCGCATCCTGATCCTGGCGCCGACGCGTGAGCTGGCCGCCCAGATTGCCGAAAGCGTACGTGTTTATGGTAGCCAGATGAAGCTGACCACGGCGATTGTCGTGGGCGGCGTGAAGCCCGGCGGACAAGTCCGTGCGCTGGCACGCGGCGTGGACGTATTGGTGGCAACACCGGGACGCCTGCTGGACCATATGGAAACCGGCGCCGTGAATCTGAGCGGTACCGAAGCGGTCGTGCTGGATGAAGCCGATCAGATGATGGATATGGGCTTCCTGCCTGCGATCCGTAAGGTGATGAAGGCCATTCCGACGCGCCGCCAGACGCTGCTCTTCTCGGCGACTATGCCGAAGGAAATCCGCTCACTTGCGAATGATTTCCTGCGCGATCCGGCCGAAGTGACCGTCGCCACCGTTTCCAAGCCTGCCGAAAAGATCGACCAAGCGGTCTATATGGTGAAGGGTACGGCCAAGCCGCGCCTGCTGGCCGAAATCCTGTCTGAGGACGACATGGACCGCGCCATCGTGTTCACCCGCACCAAGCATGGCGCTGACAAAGTGGTCCGCTACCTTGCCAATGAAGGCCTGTATGCCGAAGCGATCCACGGCAACAAGAGCCAGAACCAGCGCATTCGTGCATTGGACAATTTCAAGAAGGGCAAGGCCCCGATCCTGGTTGCGACCGACATTGCCGCGCGCGGCATTGATGTCGACGGCGTCAGCCATGTTGTGAACATGGACATGCCGAACCTGCCGGAATCTTATGTTCACCGCATCGGCCGGACAGCTCGCGCCGGGAAAAGCGGCATTGCATTGTCCTTCGTGGGCAATGATGAGCGCGGATATCTGCGTGACATCGAAAAACTGATTGGTCGCAAGATCGACCGGATTGATCTGGACGAAGACATGGCGCTCGACCTGTCCTTGCCGGAAGAGCCGGGTCCGCACACCAAGCAGAGCCGAGGCGGCGGTGGCAGAAGCCAGGGCGGCGGACGTCGTCAGGGCGGCCAGTCGCAGAACCGTAATCGCTCCGGCGGTGGGGGCGGCAAAGGTGGCTACAAGGGCGGCAAGCCCGGTGGATCACGGGATGGCGGCGATAGAAGCGCCGCGCGTTCCGAATCCGGCGGGGGTGGCTCCCGTCAGGGTGGCAACGGTCAGAAGCGCCGGAGCAAACCGAACAAGTCCTGGTCGCCCGTCAGCTAAGGCCGGCCTGCACTCTTTACCCAATGTCAGCCTTGTTTCCGCGCCGTCCTTCCGCCAAGGATAGGCCGGAAACAAGGAGGATATGCCATGAAGACTGCCATCACAGAAATGTTCGGAATCGAGCATCCGATCATCCAGGGCGGCATGCACTATGTCGGGTTTGCCGAAATGGCTGCCGCCGTGTCGAATGCTGGCGGTCTCGGCATCATTACGGCCCTGACGCAGAAAACCCCTGCAGACCTCGCAAATGAGATCGCGCGCTGTCGTGACATGACTGACAAGCCGATCGGCGTGAACCTTACGTTCCTGCCGGTCGTCAACGCGCCGGACTATCCAGGCTATGTGAAAGCCATCATCGAAGGCGGTGTGAAAGTTGTTGAGACCGCCGGGAACAATCCTGTGCAGGTCCTGCCGATCCTGAAAGAGCACGGCATCAAGGTGATCCACAAATGTACCGCCGTACGCCACGCGCTGAAGGCACAATCCATTGGCTGTGATGCGGTCTCCGTCGATGGTTTCGAGTGCGGCGGACACCCTGGCGAAGACGATATCCCGAACATGATCCTTCTGCCGCGTGCGGCGGATGAACTGGAAATTCCATTCGTTTCCTCAGGTGGTCAGGCGGATGGACGCAGCCTCGTGGCATCTCTCGCCATGGGCGCGTCGGGGATGAACATGGGCACACGCTTCATCGCGACGAAGGAAGCCCCCGTGCACCAGAATGTGAAGGATGCCATCGTTGCCGCGTCCGAACTCGATACCCGCCTTGTCATGCGTCCGCTGCGCAATACCGAGCGCGTGCTGACCAATGTTGCGGTTGAGCGCCTGTTGGAGAAGGAACGCGCCCTCGGCGCGGATCTGAAATTCGAGGACATCATCGAGGAAGTCGCCGGCGTTTACCCGCGCATCATGAAGGAAGGCGAGATGGATGCAGGTGCCTGGTCCTGCGGCATGGTCGCCGGTCTAATCCACGACATTCCGACCTGTAAGGAACTGATCGACCGAATCATGAAAGAAGCTGAAGATATCATCACAAACCGTCTGGCAGGCATGCTGTCGGGCAAGGTTCCGGCCTGATCCATTCTGAAAGAACTTTCTCATGATCCGTATCCCCCTTTTCGCCAGTGCCTGTCTCGCTCTCGCCGCCTGCGGTATGGGCGTCTCAAGCGACAATAACGCAGCATCTGTTTGCAATACCATGCTGGCGGGGGATCCGGAGATTGTGGAAGATCTCGCCGAGGACGGCGATACGATCGAAGTCTATTGCGGCTGCTACCAGACCCTGCTGGCTGATAAGTCCGAAGACGATCAGGCCGACATTTTGAAAGTCAGCCAGGTCGTGGCGGACATTCGCGAAGATGAGAGTCTGGGCCTGGAAGACGCCGCCGGTCGCCTGATGAGTGATTTCATCGAGGATGGCAGCAGTCCGGCCTATGGTATCACTCGGAGTGATTTCGAAATGACGGGCACCTATATCGATCAGGTTCGCCGTGAGCTGAACAAGGATGACAGCGCCTGCACGGCGTCCTGAATCTCAGGATAGCGCAGCCTCGATCGCGGCAGCGATTTCAGCTTCTGACATAGATTTTGTCACGGTGCTGATCACATCTCCAGAAGACCGGTCAATCAGATAGAGTTGGCCGGTCTTTATTTTGTCCGGGAAGATTTCGCGCATCGTGCCAGCGATGCCGAGGGTCTCTGCGTCTGCGAAATAGGCAGAGTCGTCCCTGGATGAATAGTCGAGGGCGAAGAACTCAGCGCCGTCAAACGGGTTTGAGGCCCGCACGGTTTCGACCTTGGGATCGAGCACCTTGCAGCTGCCACACCAGCTGGCATAGCTCAGGACTGCCAGAACTTTCGTGTCTTCAGCAGGCGCGGTGATTTCCTTGACATCAGCAAGACTGCCGGACGCAGCCACGGATGGGCCACATGCGGCAAGCGCAGCGATCGAGATGGCAGCAAGGCTGAAGCGCATGAAATTCTCCTGAAGTTTGAGCAAGCAGACTTAGCATGAGCGTAGACCTTGTGGGGTCACACTTGCGTTATTCAACGCGAACGCTGGCGGCACCTGACTCTACCCGACCGATGATGGCCGCATCGGCATGGCCGTGGCGGCGGAAGGTTTCCAATACCGAGTGCGCCGCCTCGGGCGAACAGGAAACGAGCAGCCCGCCGCTGGTCTGCGGGTCGCAGAGCAGGTCGGTCTCCATCGCGGACATCTGACCCGTGACCATATGAGATACCGAATCCCAGTTGCGGCCGGACGCGCCGGTCTTGATGCCTGACTGTGCGTGGCGACGGGCGCCTTCAAAGACAGGGACCTTGTTTTTCTCGATAACGATCTGAAGGCCGGCACCGCGCGCCATTTCGCTGGCATGGCCGAGCAGGCCAAATCCGGTCACGTCGGTTGCGGCATGAACATCAGAAATTTCTGAGAGTTCCGTACCCGGCGTATTGAGCCGTGTCGTCGAGGCGACCATTTCGTCATACTCGGAAGGGGAGAGGAGTTCCTGTTTCAACGCGGCGGAATAGATGCCAATGCCGAGTGGTTTACCAAGGATCAGGACATCGCCCGCCTGTGCGTTGGAGTTCAACAGCAACTTGTCGGGATGGCCCATGCCGAGGGCGACGAGGCCGTAGATTGGCTCGGCGGAGTCAATCGAATGCCCGCCCGCGATGGGCGCGCCGGCGGCCTCGGCCACGCTGCGCCCGCCCGCAAGAATGGCGCGGATCGTCTCATTGGCAATCTTGCCGATGGGCATGCCGACAATGGCGAGACAAAAGATGGGTTTCGCCCCCATCGCGAAGATATCCGACAGGGCATTGGTTGCGGCGATGCGCCCGAATGTATGCGGGTCGTCGACGATGGGGGTGAAGAAGTCGGTCGTGGCAACGAGCGTGGTTGTCTCGTTAATGAGGTAGACGGCCGCATCATCGCTCTTGCCCGCGTCCACAATCAAGTCTGAATGGCCAAGTGACAGGGGCATCTCACTGAGAATATCCGCCAGCACATTCGGCGCGAGCTTGCAGCCACAGCCGCCCCCATGGGCGAGGGATGTCAGGCGGGGTTCAGTGTGATGGTCGGGCATGATGGGATCCTCTCGGGCTGCAGGCTTACCGCGCCGGGCACTGGCGGGGCAAACAAAACCTGCTAATCGAAGAGAGATGCCTTATCTCGAAACCGTCACGGATATCAGCCCGGAAAACCTGTCGCGCTACGATGCGATCATTGACGTGCGCTCTCCTGCCGAGTTCGCGGATGACCACATGCCGGGCGCCATCAGTCTGCCGGTGCTGTCGAATGAAGAGCGCGCGCGCGTTGGCACCATCTACAAGCAGGAGAGCCCGTTCCGCGCCAATCGCGTCGGTGGCGCAATTGTGGCGCGCAATATTGCGCACCACTTGGAGACCGCGCTGGCAGACAAGCCGAAGAGTTGGCGACCGCTAGTCTATTGCTGGCGTGGCGGG
>NZ_DFME01000033.1:8611-10895 GCF_002375605.1 Hyphomonas sp. UBA3601
GCGACCGCTGGTCTATTGCTGGCGTGGCGGAATGCGCTCGAACTCCATGGCGACGATCCTGTCCTCGGTCGGCTGGCCGAGCGGCGTGGTGAAGGGAGGGTACAAGACGTGGCGGCGGGAAGTCGTAACAGGGCTGGAGCATGAGGACAGCCGGCTGCCGGTGCGCCTGATCGATGGCCAAACCGGCACGGGCAAGACGGCGTTGTTGCAGGCCATTGCAGCGGCGGGCGGGCAGGTGATTGACCTGGAAGGTCTCGCCCATCATCGCGGTTCGGCTTTTGGTGATCTTGGTGACGCGCCACAGCCGGCCCAGCGCTTGTTCGAAAGCGGCATCTGGCAGCAGTTGCGTCAGTTCGATCTGAGCCGTCCGGTCTTTGTCGAGGCGGAGTCCGCGCGGGTCGGCCGCTGCCGCGTGCCCCGGCGCCTGTGGCACTCCATGCTGGCGGCGCCGCGCATCGAGATGAGGGTTCCTTCAGACGTGCGCGCAGACTTCCTGCTCTCTGCCTATGAAGACATCATCCGGGACAAGGACCGGCTGATGGAAGCGCTCGCCAAGCTGAAGGGCCTGCAGTCGAAAGAGACGCTGGCCGAGTGGCAGGCATTGGCGGAGGCGGGAGACTATCGCGCGCTGGCGCGCCAGTTGATGGACCGGCACTACGATCCACTCTATGCGCGCAGCCGCAAACGGCGCGACGATGCGCCGGTAGATATGGTCAGGTTGGAGAGCCTGGATGATACGGCGCTGAAGCGAGCCGCAGAGAGACTGGTGGTCCGCGCCTAGCGTCCGCGCGCCTCTTCCGTGCCGCGCCGGGCCAGTTCGTCGGCTTTTTCATTGCCGGGGTCACCGGCATGGCCCTTCACCCATTTCCAGGTGATGTCATGGCGCTGACAGGCTTCGTCCATCGCCATCCAGAGATCCTGATTCTTGACCGGCTTCTTTGCGGCGGTCTTCCAGCCATTGCGTTTCCAGCCATGTATCCATTTGGTCAGGCCGTCTTTCACATAAGTGGAATCGACGTGCAGGGTGATCCTGGACGGACCTTTCAGCGCGTTCAGCGCCTCGATCACGGCCAGCATTTCCATACGGTTGTTTGTGGTGGCCTTGTCGCCGCCCCAGAGTTCCTTGCGGTTGTCGCCTGCCACGAGCAGGGCGCCCCAGCCGCCGGGGCCGGGATTGCCGCTGCAGGCACCATCTGTCCAGATTTCGATCTTGTCAGTCATGGCTTTCAGGTGCGGGGCTTTGGCGGGTCCGTCAAGCATCAGAAGACGCTGATGTCTGCCTCATGCAGTTGTTGCGCGGGCTTGACGATGGCGAGAAAGAGCAGGCCGCAGACGAGGCCGGCCAGCGCACCGATACAGGCGCCGGTGAGGACTGCGCCGAGGCCGGTCAACAGCGACGCTGTCACGCCGAATCCCCCTGTCGTGCCACCGACGAGCAGGGCGCCCCAGATGCTGGCCCAGCGCAAGTAGGGCGCGCGGGCCGCGATTCCCTGATGCGGGAACCTGCCGATGGACAGACCCATGGCCAGCCACGCGGCTGGCACGGTGACGAAGAACAGGATGAAGTTGAACAGGGACATCATCGCAGCCATCTGGATGCCGAACAGGAAGCCGCTATTTGGGCGATCGAACATGGTGGGCAACATGCCAATCCCTTCGAGCACGCCAAAGACAAAGGTCAGGAAAAGTCCGATCAGCGTAACGCCAAGGCACGCCGCCAGGGAGGACAAGAGCAGGCCGAGTTTTACACGGCGGATCTTTCGGTCCTTGCTGAGGGCTCGATAGTCGACCGAAAGGTCAGACGGACCGGTGCCAACCACCTCACCATTTGGTCCGAACTCTGTCATGCACCATAGCCTTCCGCACTCGTCACTTTGCGATGAAAGGCGAGGCGGCCGGCATATTCGAGGGGATTCTTGGGCTTTACGAGGGCGCCCTCAGGCGTCGAGGTCCAGTCCACCATCCGCGTCAGGAAGAAACGCAATGCTGCGCCGCGTGCCAGCAGGGGCAGGGCGTCGCGCTCAGTTGGCTGCAGCGGGCGCACGCTCTCATAGCCTGCGATCAGGTTTTCGCCCTTGAAATAATTGTAGTCGATGGCGCCGCGCCCTGGATTGTCATCAAAGGCCCACGCATTCAGGCAGATGGCGAGGTCATAGGCGAGCGCATCTGTGCAGGCGAAATAGAAATCGATAATGCCGGAAAAGTCTTCGCCCAGGAAAAACGCATTGTCCGGGAAGAGATCGGCATGAATAGTCCCGCGCGGCAGGGTCAGGCTTTGTGGCTT
>NZ_DFME01000033.1:10989-22200 GCF_002375605.1 Hyphomonas sp. UBA3601
GGCAGGGTCAGGCTTTTTGGCTTGGCCTCTGCGATATCAGCAAGGGCTTCGTCGATCAGGGCTGACAAGCCGGGTTGCAGTTTTTCGGCCTCGTCCGACTGGCCTGCCCAGAGGCGCGGCCATGCCGATGGACCAAGACTGTTGGGACGGGTCATCTCAAAATCTGAAAGCGTGACATGCATCCGCGCGAGACCTTCCCCCAGACCACGGCACTGGGCGGGAGTCGGCTTTTTCGGCGAGAGTCCATCAAGGAAAGACACGATCACCGCGGGCCGTCCCTCGAGCGTGCGGAGCGCTTTGCCGTCTTTCGCGAGGATGGGCTCCGGGCAGGGGAAGCCCTTGCCCGCCAGATGCTGTTTCAGGCCAATGAAATAGGGCAGGTCATCCGCATTCACCCGTTTTTCGAACAGGGTAAGAATGAACCGGCCCGTCGTGGTTTCGAGATAGTAGTTCGAATTCTCGACGCCTTCGGCAATGCCCTTGAAAGACAGGGCATTGCCGAGATTGTATTCGTCGAGAAACGCCGCCAGCGCGTCGTCTGAAACCTGAGTGTAAACAGCCATGAAGACCGATTAGGCGGTCTTGGCGACCATGTCACGCTGCAGCGTCTTCCCAGCCAGCAGATAGTGGATTGCTGCCCAGCCATAGATCGATGCGAAGATGATAATCGACCATTGCAGGCCGCGTGCGTCGGCGCTGGTACAGGCGGCAACCTGGTCGGCGCTGAGGCTTGCAGCTTCCTTGCAGAGGTCCAGTGTCAGACCGAGATCGGCACCCGACAGCATCATCGTCTTCAGCACTGTGGACAACAGACCGATCAGGGTGGGGCCAAGGCCGAGCCCGATCAGGTTGACGGCAAAGAGCGTGATGGCCACGGCGGTCGCCCGCGTGCGCGCATCCACGACGCCGGCTGAGACGGCATACATTGGCCCGAGATAAAAATAGTGCAGCATGGCGGCGGCCATGAGCGGTGGCAGCATCAGCGCGACCGACGGGCTGAGATAGCCGAGCCAGTAGAGCGGCACCGACAGGCCCATGCCGAGAGCAGGCATCCAGGACAGGGCCGTCGGGTAGCGTTTCGCGAGGCGATCAGCGAGGAAGCCAGACAGGAACACACCAATGGCAGCCATCAGGCCCAGCACCAGAGAGAAGATGAGGGCGGCTTGTGTGAGGGTCAGTTCATGCGTGCGCAGCAGGAAGGAGGTGGAGAAGGCCGCGATCCCGTATCCTGCAAATGAGGCGAGCGCTGCGCCAAAGACGACATGCACATAGGTCGGCTTCTTGCTGAGCTTCTTCAGTGCGGCGCCGAAGGATTCCCGTTCCGGCTTCGCAGCATTCGGCGGATCGGTGTAGCCGCGCGGCGGCTCCTTGACCGTGAGGCCGATGATCAGCGCGAACACCAGGCCGGGCAGGCCGACCGCAATGAACGCAATGCGCCAGCCTTCGAGGCTCTTCCAGTCGATCATGTCTGCGACCCAAGTCCAGCCCCATCCTTCCAGCAGGGCGTGGACATTCTCGCCCGTAACATAATCATTGATCGGGCCTGCGGCGAGACCGGCGCACATGCCACCAAGCGGCACGCCAAGCGCGTAGATTGAGGCGGCGGTCGCCCGACTACCGGGCTTGAAATAGTCGGCGATGACCGATTGCGCCGGCGGCGTACACCCGGCCTCACCAACTCCGACCAGAAGGCGGAAGGCGAACATGGTCGCGAAACTGACGGCAAATCCGCAAAGGACGGTCATCAGGCTCCACATCGTCAATGAGGCCACGATAATCATCATGCGGCTCGTCTTCTCCGAAAAACGGGCAATCGGAATACCGAGCGTGGTGTAGAACGTGGCGAATGCCAGACCCCCGAGCAGACCCATCTGCCAGTCTTCCAGACCAAGGCTGTTGCGGATCGGATCGGTCAGGATGCCGAAGATGGACCGATCAATGAAATTGAAGATGTAGACGATGAGCAGGGAGCCGAGCACATAGGCGCGATATCCCTTGGTGCGATAGCCGGTTTCAAAACCGGGTTTCTCGTCGAGCGCAGCGGTCGTGTCTGTCATTCTACTTGTGTCTTTCCGTCGCTGTGTTTCAGGAATTCATGTCGGCGGCTGGGGAATCGGGATTGTACCGATCCCTCATGAATGAACGCGAAGCCATGAAGTAGCAAAATGCGGCGACGATGAAGAACAAGACCGTCGCGGCCATGGAGTGGCGCAGGCCATTGGCATAGGCGCGGCAAAGCTCAGGGCCTTCCGCGCCGAGGGCAGCCGGGTCCGTGCCGCAGAGGCGCGGATTGAAGGCGTCCGCAAAGGCTGACAGGCCGGCTTTGCCGATTTCCTGTCCCATGAAGAAATCGCTCATCGCCCCGACAAAGAGCGGGCCAATGCCATTGCCGATCAGGCTGACAATCAGCAGCAGCACGGCAATCGTGGTGGCGCGCGACTGTGGGCTGACAATGGCCGTGCCGACCATGTACTGGCTGGAAAGATAGGCGTAGTGCATCGTGCCCGCGATGATCCACAGACCAAAGGCGATCTCGATGGTCGGGGCAAAGAAGGCGCCAACATAGGCGGGCACGGCAATCAGCAGGCCAACGCCCGGGAGCCATGCCGAGATCGTGGAGAAGCGGCCTGCGAGCTTTTCCGAGATGTACCCGCCGAGGAATGTGCCGAGAGCGGCAACTGCAGCCAGCGGCGCGCCATAGAGTACGGCAGCGTCGCGCACATCAATACCATGAACGCGCTGGAGGAAAGGCGCCTGGAAGCTGATCAGTCCATAGCCGACAAAGGCCACCAGAGCGGCGCCGAGCGATAGCCACCAGAATGTCGGCTTGGCAGAAAATTCACGGAAGGCATCAAAGAAAGGGGCCTTGCCATTGCCCTTTGCCGAGGGCGGGTCGGAATAGCCGCGGGGAGGTTCCTTGATGGTGAACATCAGGATGATCGCGATCAGCACGCCCGGCGCGCCGACAACCACAAACGCGATACGCCAGCCTTCCACGGTCGACCAGTCGAGATTACCAAACAAACCCCCAAGACCGAGCGAACCGATCCAGTTGCCGAAATCAGCCCCCTTGATGCCGGCAATCGTGCCGCCGAAGAGTTGCGCAAGCACGCCGCCAAGCGTGACGCCCATGGAATAGATGCCGAGCGCACCCGCGCGGCTTTTCGGGGGGTAATAGTCAGTGATCAAAGAGTTGGCGGGCGGTGTGCAGCCTGCTTCGCCGACGGCAACGCCGACGCGAAAGACGAGTAGCCAGATGAAGCCTGAAGCGACCCCGCAAAGCGCTGTCATGACGGACCAGACGATGATGCAGAGCGCAATGATCAATACGCGATTGGCGCGGTCAGCCCACATCGCGATCGGAATGCCCATAGCGGCATAGAACAATGCGAAGGGCGGCCCGGACAAGAGGCCCCATTGCGTGTCATTCAGCTGAAATGTGTTGATGATCGGCTGGGCAACAACCGAAATGAGCGTTCGGTCGATGAAGTTCAGCGTGTAGACCAGCATCAGGGCGATCAGCACATAGGTGCGATAGCCTTTTGAACCGAAGCCTGTGATGTGTCCGCCCGTGGCCGTTTGGCCAGCTGTCGTGTCGGTCATCCGCCGAAAATCCTCCCGAAAATACCGGGCGCGTCTTGGCGGCGCCTCTCTACATGTCCCCCTACGGTAATGACATGTGCAGGGGGCGCAAGGCCTTACTCTGCGACAGCGTGCGAGCAAGGCCTTGCGGAGGTCAAATTGCCACTACTGGCTCAGCGCCAACTGTACTTCCGACGCCGCAACGGCGAGGGCTGCAGCATCAGCGTCCATTGGGGCAGGGCGAAGCGCGGTCGGGTAGGCTTCAGCCAACAGGCCAAGCGCCGCGCGAATGGATTCTGCTGCATCGGAATTTTCGGCCGTGATGTCGCTTTCCGCTTGCGTAAAGGCGCGCTCGGCGGCCTGATAGAAGCCGTAGCCGTCCAGATACGTCTCGTAGAAATCAGAATCGAGCGACAGGCGATACATGTCGGATGCGCGATCGATCTGGTCGGAGGCGACATGGGCGCTGACCATGGCATCGGACATGTCGGTGGCGGGGGCGCTCTCGGCGGCTTTGTCGAGCGCGGCAAGGATCGCGTCCGTGCGGGCGTTGATCTGTTCCTGGCTTTCCCCGGCAAAGACCGCTGCAGACGTGTCTGTAAACAGGTCGGTAAAGTCGGCGACGCCTTGAGCTGCAAAGACCGGTTCCATGTCGAACAGGACTTCGGAGACCGGATGCGCGTACATTTCAGCCGCGGCGGTCGTTTCGCCTTTGGCGTAGGCGTCGCGCGCGGCCAGGACGTGGGCTGCAGCAATGGCCAGCGCGGCCTTGTAGACGACCGGGTCGGTATAAGCGGCGTCAATGGTCACACCGCCTTCGCCTTCACCGCCTTCAGTGGCCAGTGTGTTGGCTTCTGCGGTTGGATCCACTTCTGCAGGTGTTTCAGGCTGCGCGATCTCTGTGCCTGCCTCGTCGGCAGGGGCGGCAGGCTCACTGCAACCTGCAAGCGCGCCAGTCATCAGGACGGTGCCCAGACCAAGACTGGTCCACTGCTTCAGTTTGGTGTCAAAGGCCATGATATACTTCCTCTTTGCGTCGATCTGCTATAGCGCTGAATGACGCAAATGCAAATTATTCGCAAGTAGGCGCAACATGCTTTTGACCCTTTCCAACGTACTCGATGAGGCCGACCTGCGTGATGTCCGCGATCTGGTCGCAACACTCGGCTGGCGCGATGGCGCAGAAACGGCCGGTGGCATGGCCCGGGCGGTCAAGCGCAACCAGCAAGCAGATCTGACATCCCGTACCGGCGCTCAGGTTCGCCAGCTGCTGAAGGCCAAGGTGGAGCGACACCCTGTTCTGCGTGCGGCGGCCCAGCCACGCCAGTTCTCGAAACTGATTGTCAGCCGGACCGAGGAGGGCGGCGGATACGGTCATCATGTCGACAATCCATTCATGGGAGCAGGGGAGTCGCGCTTGCGCACCGACTTTTCTTTCACGCTCTTCCTGTCCGATCCGGGCGACTATGAGGGGGGCGAGCTGGAGATCGATCTGGCGGGGATGACCCAGTCCATCAAATTGGACGCGGGAGACATGGTGCTCTATCCATCGACCAGTTTGCACCGGGTTGCGCCGGTGACTTCCGGCAAGCGGCTCGTCTGTGTTGGCTGGATTGAGAGCAGCGTGCCAGATGCGGCGGTACGGGAGATCATCTTTGACCTTGAGAATCTGCGATCCAGCCTGTCGGGCAGGCTGGATCTTCAGTCTCCGGAAATGCTGGTTCTGTCGAAGAGTATTTCCAATCTGGTGCGCCGGTTCGGCCAGAGCTAAGTCATGGCAGTAAGGGTGTCGGGCAAGCCAGTTGCAGCTAGCAGGAAGCAGATGGCCGCAAGAATCGACCCGAAAGTGCGAACATGGTTCCACCCTGTCCAGACGGTACCGAACCTCTTCCAATAGATCGCGGCATCCGGCGAAGAAGGCGTAAGGCCGTCGAGATGTTTATTCATCGGAACGTTGCCGAACATGGTGACCCCGAGCACGGCCGTCATGTAGATCGCGGTTCCGATCAGTATCAGGATCTTTGGTGACCCTTCCAGGCTTTGCCAGGCATAAAGGGAGGCGGCGAGCATGATAGGTGCCAATGCCAACGTGATCGCCAGAAATGCCGAGCGAAACACTGTCCGGTTGATCTGTTGCATGGAGTCGATGCCGCCAGCTGGCGCGGCGCGGATGAGGCCGGCCATTACGAAATCGGAGAAGGCTTGAAACACACCGCCGACGAGGGCGGTAAAAAGACCGATGGTGAGGCAGGCATAGACAAAGAGATGGGTCGTCATGAGTTTGATTCCTTGGATGTGGCATGCCCGCCGAAGAGGATCAGTCACCTAGGGACATGCGGGGTGAGTGAGGCGGGCGTCACGCAGCGGCGCTCCAGAGCCCGGAGGCGGCGACTTCGTTCGCGAAGTCGGAAAAGTCCTTTGGCGGTCGGCCCAGGGCCCGTTCCACACCGTCACAGATTTGGGCATTGCGGCCATCGAGTATGGTGGAGAATAGGTAGTCGAGCAGCCAGATCATGTCTTCCGGAGCGCCAGCCTGGCGAAACCCTTGAAGAAATTCATTAGCAGGCACACGGACGAAACTGATCTTGCGGCCGATTGCGTGTGACAATTCGCTGGCCAGTTCGTCAAACGTCATCAGTCGGGGACCGGTCACTTCGTAGACTTCGCCAATATGTCCGGTCTCGGTGAGAGCAGCGACGGCCACGTCGGCAATATCCTCGGCATCCACGAACGGTTCCGGCACATGTCCAGCTGGCAGTGTGATGTCACCAGACAGGACCAGCGGCAGGAAATCGCCTTCGGAGAAATTCTGATTGAACCAGCTGGCGCGCACAATGGTCCAGTCGAGACCGCTTTCCTGCACGATGCGCTCGCAGGCCTGGGCGTCTGGCTCTCCGCGTCCAGACAGCAGGACGAGATGCTGCACGCCCTGCGCTTTTGCGCGTTCGACAAGGTGCCGGATCGCTTGCTTGGCGGCGGGCACGGCGAGGTCAGGCGTGTAGCTGATATATACCGCGCTCATGCCAGCCAGCACGGCGTCCCAGCCGGACGGCTCATCCCAATCGAAGGCGGGCGAGCCGGACCTTGATCCGACCCGGGTATCAATACCCCGCTCGCGCAAACGGCCGACAATCCGACGACCGGTCTTTCCGGTGCCACCCAATACGAGCACAGGCCCGCGATGCGTTGTCTGGTTATGAAGGTGCTGTGTCATGTTCAATCTCCTTTGCTTGACACGGTGTAAAGTTGACATGGCGTCAAGTGCCTATAGATTGACATCATGTCAAGTGAGAATCTCGAAACCCGCGAAAAAATCATGCGCGCTACATGGAAATTGCTGGAGGAATCTGGCGGGTCCGGCGTACGCATGAGCGATATCGCCAAGGCCGCGGGCATCAGCCGCCAGGCCGTCTATCTTCATTTCCCGACACGCGCGGACCTGCTGACCGGGACGGCGCGCTATATGGACGAAGTCCGAAACATAGACGAACGTCTTGCGGCGAGCCGTAAGGCCAAAGGAACGGACCGTCTGGATTTGTGGGTGGAGGCGTGGGGGAACTATATTCCGGAAATTCACGGAGTGGGGCGCGCCTTGATCGCCATGCGAGACACCGACGACGCCGCTGCGGCTGCCTGGAATGACCGAATGCAAGCCGTACGGCATGGATGTGAAGCCGCTGTGATGGCGCTCAAGTCCGCAGACCAGCTGATGCCCGACTATTCAGTCGAACAGGCAACGGATTTGCTCTGGGCGCTGTTGTCAGTCGAAGTGTGGGAAAAGCTGCGGTTCGAATGCGGATGGTCGCAGGCCGTCTATATTACGACTGTTCAGAAAATGGCGCGCGACAGTCTGGTGTCCTGATCAGATCAGTCCGGCTGATTTCAGGCTGGTGACGCCGCCCGTGCCGGCAATCAGATGATCGTGCACGGTGATGTCGAATGGATCGAGTGCATCAATGATCTCGCGGGTAATGTCGATGTCTGCGCGCGACGGTGTGGGGTCACCTGACGGATGATTGTGCACCAGAATGAGCGCTGATGCATGCAGCTCCAGCGCGCGGCGGGCGACCTCACGCGTATAGACGGGCGCATGGTCGACCGTGCCATGTCCCATGATTTCGTCGGCGATCAACTGGTTTTTCCGATCCAGGAACAGGATGCGGAACTGTTCGCGCTTTTCGTGCTGGAGTTCGGTGCGAACATAATCGATGAGCGCCGACCAGGAGGAAATGGCGGGCTTCTTCTGGATCGTCTCTCTGGACGCCCGGGCGTTGAGCTCCGCAATGGCCTTGAGATACGCCGCGACTGTCTCGCCGACACCGTTGACCTTGATGAGGTCGGATGTCGGCGCAGCGAGGATGGCCGACAGACTGCCAAAGCGGGCTTCCAAAGCTTTCGCGATGGGTTTGACATCCCGGCGCGGGATGAAGGCCATGAGCAAGACTTCGAGCACTTCGTAATTGCTCAGCGCGGTTGCGCCGCGCGTCAGCAGTTTGCCTCGCAATCGGTCGCGATGACCTTTCCAGTGGGGTTCTTCGGGGGACGTGCTCATTATGGTTGAAAAACCATGAAATGACGTTTCGATAAAGTGACTTAGATCACGTGGCCCCAGATTGAACTTGAGAATTGTGTGGTCGCGGATAGACTTCCCCCAGGGACAATCCGTGGGAGAATGAAACATGTTGAACAAAATCGCGCTTTGCAGCGCTGGCTTGCTGGCGCTGTCTGCTTGCATGACCCAGCCGAAAGACCATGACCATCGCGGTGCTTCAGCAGATCATGTTCACGCGCATCCCGACAAACTTGTCGTTGCGGGAGCAGGGGAGGCCATCGAGAACCCGTTCCATCCTGTCCGACTATTGCTGTCGTCCGAAGAATCGTCGGGCGATGTGACAGTATACGAATTTGAACTGCCTCCGCGCAGCCCTGGGTCACCGCCACATACCCATACGCGCGAGGATGAGTATTTCTACGTCGTGTCCGGTGCGCTCAGTGTCATGTCGGGCGACGAGATCCTGTCGCTTTATCCGGGCGACTTCGCTGCGTTGAACCGGGGCAACACGCACATGTTCTGGAATGGCAGCGATGAGACCACGAGGCTGATCATGACCACCACCGGTGGGTCTTTTGAAGGTTTCATGAATGATGCCGGTCCGCGCATTGCGGAGGCCAAGCCGGATTCAGCCGAAGCAGCAGGCGCTGTAATCGGCCAGCTTGCAGCCGAATACGGGATCACGATTGCGATGGAGAAGATGCCTCCGGAAGCCGCGCCAATCTATATGCCGCCGCCGCCCGAAGAATAGCGCCCGCTAAAGCTGGACCTTGTGAGGCTGGTGCCAACCTTTCGGGGATGTGCTGAAGATTTCAACACCATCCTCGGTCACGCCGACAGAATGTTCGTACTGCGCCGACAGCTGGCGGTCGCGAGTCACGGCCGTCCAGCCATCTGGCAGGATCGCAGCGTCCTTGCGGCCCAGGTTCAGCATCGGCTCGACCGTGAAGAACATGCCGGGCTTCAGTTCCGGGCCGGTATTGTAATCCGATGAGTGGACGACGTTTGGCTCGTCATGGAACAGGCGTCCCAGGCCGTGGCCGCAGAAGTCCTCTACGACCGACATGCGATTCAGCCTGGCAATTTCGGAGATCGCGCCGCCAATGTCGCCAAAGCGCTTGCCGGGGCGGATCTGCGCGATGCCGGCCATGAGCGCATCATAGGTCACATCCATCAGGCGCTCGGCCTTCCGCTTCACATTGCCGACGCCATACATGCGCGAATGGTCGCCATGCCAGCCATCAATGATCAGGGTGACGTCGATATTGGCGATATCGCCTTCCTTCAGCGGCTTGGCGCTGGGGATACCGTGACAGATGACATGGTTGAGTGAAATGCAACTGGCATGGCGGTAGCCGCGATAGCCGATCGTCGCGGAGGTTGCGCCATGATCCATGACGAATTCCCGCACCAGATTGTCGAGATGTTCGGTGGTCACGCCGGGCTTCACTTCCGGCACCAGCATATCGAGGCATTCGGCCACGAGACGTCCCGCCTTTCGCATACCTGCGAAGCCTTCGGCATCGTGAATGCGAATTTCGCCCGTGCGCATCGGCAGCAGGAGGGAAGTGTCAGTCATCAATCGGGGCCTTTCAGGGGCGGAAATACCTGTATCTGCCCCCTAGATAGCAATTTGCCCGGCTAAGTTCCACCTTCAGGCCTGCCAAACAGTATCAGACTCAGGCCCCATCCGTCTTGTCGCGCTTTTCAGCGGCCGCTTCGGCAGACTCTGCAGCGCGTTTCAGTTCTTCGCGCCGCTCGTCATCAAACCGTTCGGGCTCCTGGTAAATCTCGCGCGTGCCTTCCTCGCTGACCGCTTCCGCGGTGCGGGATTTCAGTCGGCCCCGGCTAACCCCCCAGATCAGGGCGATCAGCAAGAGCAGCGCGCCTACGCCATATAAGAGTTCCGGTGCCATGGGTCTTGATCCTCTGAAAGGGTTACTGGAGCTGGGTGCCAAGCGTGATGTCGATGGCGCCGAGGGCGACCGACATCGGGCAGCCGTTCTTGGCCTTGTCGGCGATGGCGTCAAAATCATCCTGTTCGATGCCTTCAACCACGGCCGTAAGCGTCAAGGCGCTGCGCGTGATTTCGAATCCGCCACCCTCTTTCGGCTCGACCGACACGATGCATTTCGTATCCAGATCGGTGGCAGGTGTTCCGTTCTCGGCCAGCAGGTGGGAGAGCTGCATGGTGAAACAGCCCGCATGTGCGGCGGCGAGCAATTCTTCCGGATTGGTACCCGACGTGCCGCTCTCATCTTCAAATCGCGCCTTGAAGGAGTAGGCGTGATCGGACAGCGCGCCGCTCTGCGTCGTGAGCGAGCCTTTGCCGTCCGCGAGGTTTCCGGACCAATGGGCGGTGGCATGACGTTTCATGGCGTGTCCTTTCAATCAATTGGGTATTGAAAAATGCAATGCGCGCAGACTCAATACGTTCCCGCTTGTCTCTCCTAAATGCATTGGTCATGGTCTGGTCCTGCGGGAAGAAAAGGAATGCGCGCAATGCTCAAATTGGAAGTCTGTCGTCGGTGTCTCACCGGGTTTGCCTTCGCCTTGACGGCGCTGTCTCTCGCGGCGCTGCCCGCAATGGCGGAACAGAATGAGGTAGCAGACTGGCCGCCTCTCGCTCCTGCCGGGCCCGCCAAGGCGTTCAGCTCGGATGGACTGCATGCGCTCGACGAACGCCTGCAAAAGTTCGTCTCGGACGAGCATGTCGTGGGCCTTCAGGCCCTGCTCGTCAAAGATGGTGAGGTTGCTCATTATGGTCAGTACGGTGTGAGGGATGTTGAAACATCGACACCCGTGCAACCGGGCACGCTGTACCGGATCTATTCCATGACGAAGCCGATCACGGGCGTTGCCCTGATGCAGCTCCATGAAGATGGCAAGTTTGACCTCGACGATCCGATCACAAAATACATCCCTGAATTTGAAGCGCTGAAAGTGCTGGTGGGCGAGCATGAAGACGGAACACCGATCCTGAAAGACCCATCGCGCCCCGCGACCATGCGGGAACTGATGAGTCACTCGGCCGGTTTCGCTTACGGCCTTGGTGGAGATGATTATGCCAATGCCCA
>NZ_DFME01000033.1:22299-28446 GCF_002375605.1 Hyphomonas sp. UBA3601
TCTGGTACTATTCGGTCTCGGTCGACATTCAGGGTTACCTGGTAGAAAAATTCTCGGGATTGTCTCTTGGCGAATACCTCAAGGAAAACGTCCTCACGCCGCTGGGCATGGATGATACCGGATTTTATGTTCCCGAAGCGGAGTATGATCGGCTATCCGACGTCGTGTATTATGCCTCCGAGCGGGATCGGTTCGAGCCATTCTACACCGAGACTGTTCAGTTCAGGCAGTCCACCATCGCCTTCGAATCGGGGGGCGGCGGGCTCGTGTCCACGATCGACGACTATGCCCGGTTCTGCCAGATGATGCTCAATGGTGGCATGCTGGACGGCCATCGTATTCTGCAGGAGGACACGGTGGCCCTGATGCGGACAAACCAGTTGCCGCCAAATGCAGGCGTGGAATTTGATGGCACGCAGCGAAGTGTCTTCACGCCGAAGCGTCGCGATTTCGGCATTGACTTCGCCATCATCTCTGATCCCGTCGCCATGGACAGCCCAGCCGGTACCGGCACTTATTATTGGGGCGGGGCTGCTGGGACATGGTTCTGGATCGATCCGGAGAATGATCTATTCTTTATCGGCATGATCCAGCGCTTCGGCGCACGACCCGGGGAGCCGGCGGGTTTTCGTGAGGAATCGATGCGGCTCGTCTATGAGGCGCTTGAAGAATAAGCCAGTCTGGGCAAAGTGTCTTTATGACAAAAGAATCTCCCACGGCAGCCGTCCTCCTGATCGGGGACGAGCTGCTCTCCGGTCGGACGCGCGACATCAATCTGCAACAGATTGCTTCCTATCTTGCGCCGCTCGGTATTCCCGTCCGGGAGACCCGGATCGTGCCCGACGTGGAAGACGAGATTGTCGAGGCCGTGAATTCGCTGCGCGCAAAATACACCTATGTCTTCACAACGGGCGGCATTGGTCCGACACATGATGACATCACGGCTGATGCCATCGCCAAGGCGTTCGGGGTGGAGATTTCAGAACATCCTGAAGTCACGGCTATGCTGGCCCAACGCTATGAGGCAATGGGCACAGACTACACGCCAGCCCGTCGGCGCATGGCGCGTATTCCGCATGGCGCCCAGATCGTGGCCAATCCCGTGTCCGGGGCGCCGGGCTTCCAGACCGGGAATGTCTTTACCCTGGCGGGTGTTCCGTCGGTTGCGCGCGGCATGCTGGAAGATATCGGGCCGAGGCTGGAGACAGGCGCAGTCATTCACAAGGTCACGATACGGGGCAGGGGCTTGCGCGAAGGTGACATTGCCGAACCGCTGGGCGTGCTGGCCAAGGAGATGCCGGACGTCGCACTCGGTTCCTATCCCTGGTTTCGGGGCATTGGTGACAATGGTGTCCACCTGGTTGCCAGCACGATACAGGAAAGCCTTATCCCCATGATTACTGACAAGCTGGAAGCGATCATCTCTGCGACGGGCGTCCAGCCGGAGCGGGTCGAGGACGCAAACGCATGAGTTTTCTGGCGCGCACCCCCGCGATCCTTGTCAGCTTCGTTTCGATGCTGGTGATTGGTGCAGGCTTCGGTCTGTGTCGGCCAATGGTGGGCGGGGCATTTCTCGACATGACCTCCGATCCGGAGATGAGCCGAACGATCATTGCCACGATGAGTGACGCCCAACGTGCCGCCCATGCCTGGGTGACGGTGTTGCTGGATACGGCGTATCCCCTGGCTTATGGGGGCTTCCTCGGCGGACTGGCCCTGCGCTTCTTTGGCGGCATGGGAAAGTACGCAGCGCTACCAGCGTTCGGAGTTGTGATCGCCGACCTGACTGAGAACATGGTTCAGGTGCTGGCCTTGGCGGGATGGGTCGACGCGCTTGATGCCAAGGCGTGGCTGACGCCCCTCAAATTTGGCCTGTTCTTCCTTGCGGCCGGAATCGCCGTGATTGCTCTCGTGATCGGCATTGTGAATCTGGTTCGCAAGCGCCGGGCCTGATCCCTTCCAAAACCGCCCTAACGTCAAGCATGGTCCTCCCCGCTTGTCCTCGCTAAGAGAGGCAAACAGGAAAATTGGAGGATCCCATGGCGGAAGATATCGTAAAGGTCGAATTGGACGGACCGGTTGCGCTCGTAACACTGAACCGGCCCGACGCGCTGAATGCGCTGAACCGAGCCCTGCGCGCCGAGATCGTCAGCGTCTTCAACGAGCTGAAAGAGAACAAGGATGTCCGCGCGGTTGTGCTGACTGGTGCCGGGCGGGCCTTCACCGCCGGGATCGACCTGAAGGAGGCCGGCCAGACCGGTTTCGCCCTGGGCGCTGACGAAGATTCCAAGTCCATAGATATGGCGCGCGCACTGGCCGATTATCCCTGGCCAATCATCGGCGCGATCAACGGCTTTGCAATCACCGGCGGGTTCGAACTGGCGCTGATGTGCGACGTGCTGCTGGCCTCTGAACATGCCAAGTTTGCCGATACACATGCCCGCGTCGGCATCGTGCCGGGCTGGGGCCTCTCACAGAAGCTGTCGCGCATGATTGGTATCAGCCGAGCCAAGGAGCTGTCTTTCTCCGGTAACTTCCTCGATGCCCACACCGCGGAACGTTGGGGACTTGTGAACCGTGTTTACGAATCCGACGAACTCGTGCCGGCTGCCATGAAGCTGGCGCACGACATGTGCAGTTCCCAGCCGGACCTGCTCAAGCAATACAAGGCGCTGATCGATGATGGCTATGGCATGAATTTCGCCGCCGCCATGAAGGAAGAAGTCAAACGCTCCATTGCTCATGCCGAATCTGTGACGGCAGACGCTGTGGAAGAGGCTCGCAAACAGGTCACCGCGCGTGGCCGGGACCAGCAGGAGTAGAGCACCATGAGAGACGTAGTCATTTGCGAACCCGTCCGCACCGCCGTTGGCGGCTTTGGCGGCGCCTTCAAGACCGTGCATGCGCACGAGATGGCATCACATGTCATCCGTGAGCTGATGGTAAAGACAAAGCTGCCCGCCGAGGCGGTGGAAGACTGTATCTTCGCGCAATGCTATCCGACCATGGAAGCCCCGGCCTTTGGGCGCATGGTGGCACTGGATGCCGGGCTAACAACTTCGACCGGTGGCTACCAGATCGACCGGCGCTGTGGCTCCGGCCTGCAGGCGGTGATCAATGCCGTGATGCAGGTGGCAACCGGCGCAAATGACGTTGTCATCGCGGGCGGGGCGGAGAGCATGTCGAATGCGCCCTTCTTCTCCATCGATATGCGGTGGAACATCAAGGGCGACGGCCTGATGCTGCATGATGGCCTGTCACGCGGTCGCTATACAGCCGGCGGCAAGAACCATCCCGTGCCGGGTGGCATGATCGAGACGGCGGAGAATTTGCGCCGTGATTATCAGATCACGCGCGACGCGCAGGATCAGTTCGCTTACAATTCGCACATGAAAGCGGCTGCGGCCCAGAAGTCCGGCAAGTTCTCTGAGGAGATCATTCCGTACACCGTGAAAGGTCGCAAGGCCGATACGGTCGTGGACCAGGATGAGCACATTCGCCCGGATTCCTCTCTGGAGAAGCTGTCCACGCTGCGCGCGATCCGGGGCAAGGTGGACGATCAGTCGACGGTGACCGCTGGCAATGCGTCCGGCCAGAATGATGGCGCGGCAGCCTGTATCGTCTGTATGCGCGAGGCGGCAGAGAAATATGGCCTCAAGCCGCTTGGGCGATTGGTTTCATGGTCGGTTGCAGGCGTTGGGCCTGAAGTCATGGGAATTGGGCCGGTGCCGTCCAGCCAGAAGGCCCTCAAGACGGCAGGTCTTGAACTGAAGGACGTTGACGTCATCGAGCTGAATGAAGCCTTCGCGGCGCAGGTGCTTGCCTGCACCAAGGCGCTTGAATTCTCCGAGGACGACATGGAGCGGCTGAACGTGAACGGCTCCGGCATCTCGCTCGGCCATCCGGTCGGCGCGACCGGCGTGCGCATCCTGACCACGATGCTCCGGGAAATGGAGCGCCGCGAGGCGCGCTATGGCCTGGAGACCATGTGCATCGGGGGCGGGCAGGGGCTCGCAGCCGTGTTCGAGCGGGTCAGCTAGAACACATCTTCAGCCGGTGGCCGTGTGTTCAGCGCAACGGCCACCGCGATAATGAAGAAGACGACGCCGAGCAGGTAACACAGGGTGCTGGCAATATGGACCATTCCCATTGTCTGAGCCGTACTGCTGACATCATGCGTCCCGAGGATGACCTGCTGCCGTAGAACTTGTCCTTTGATTTGCGCGGCGTGACCGAACAGCGCTGCACCGAGGTGAAGCGCGCCAAATACGCTGGCCGCCGTTGAAGGCCGGACCCGCAGGATGAGCATATGCACGAGACCAAACGCCACCGCAGACAATCCTGACAGGACGCCTTGCGGCAGGGTGGATGCCAGCATAGCGGTTCTGGCGAACCTGCTCATGTCTGGCGCGATAAACGCAGGGATGGCTGTGGCCGTCACTATCATCAGAGCAGCCGAGATGAACCAGAGTGTCGGGAGGCTGTTTTTCAACGCGCAGGTCGTCCTTCTTTCTGCTGGTTTCAACGATGAAATCTAGCATCCCCCGTAAAATACCGTTATGTCCAGCATCGGCCATGCGGGCGTGGCGAAATTGGTATACGCAAGGGACTTAAAATCCCTCGGCCGCAAGGCCTTGCCGGTTCGAGCCCGGCCGCCCGCACCATGCCATCATATGTGGCCGACTCTTATGATCGAGACAGAACGCGCAGGTCGCGTCCTTGGTACACGGCTTGCATGTTTCTCGCCCAAGAGGAGAAATCACATGTACCCAGCCATTCTGTCCTGCCGCCGCCCGAAACTACAGGTCCTGCGCCTATCGGGGGCCTGCCTGCCGACGCCTGCAGCACCGGTTTCATTCCCAAAACGCATAGAGCCTATTTCGGCTTTCGGGGAACAAAAGGACAATCTCGATCATATCTAGAGGGCAACACGCAGAGAATTCACAAGGACAAGCCCTCATGTTTCGCGCCCTTATTGCCTCCACTGCCCTCGGCCTGATGGCCCTGCCTGCCTTCGCCGGCCCGGAAGCGGAGGCCGTAATCGAAGGCGCCGCAAAGCATATTGCCGACCCTCAGAAGGGCCGCGAGACGCTGCGCCAGTCCATGGACCTGGATACAGTCGCCAATTTCACCCTCGGGAAATATGCGCGCCGCGTCACGGATCAGGAACGCAGCAGGTTCGCAGACGCCTTCGAAACCTATCTGTTGAGCAGCTTCGAAGACCAGCGTGAAAAATTCCGCGATGCAGAGATCACGGTTACCGGATCAAAGGATCGCACGCCGACAGATTCCATCGTGGAAACGCGAGTCGTTCGCCCCGGCGAGGCGCCTCAGACAGTGCGCTGGCGTGTTATTGAAAAGAATGGCGACTGGCGTGTCGTGGATGTCGAAGTGCTGGGCCTGTGGCTCGCCATCGAACAGCGTGCCCAGATCGCGGCTATCATGGACCGTCCGCGCGCCACGATTGATGATGCGATCAACGCCCTCAATTCCTGACCTGGAATCTGGTCAGGCGGCTTCGTCGACCACAGCTTCTTCCTCATCGGACTTGTCCTGACGGTCTGACGCGTCGCCGATCGTGAACAGGTCGGCCTCGCGGCTGAGCCAATCTGCCAGTTCTTTGTCGGGTACGCCCAGGACTCTCAGCATATCCGCGACCATCTCAATTCCTTTGGGCTCTCCAGCCACAAGGTGCGCGCGTATGTTCAGTTCAAGATATCGGTCGAGATCATGGATGGTTTCGACAGCGACGAGTCGGACCAGGTCTGGGAAGCGGCGATTGATGCTGGGTGTGACTTCCTTGGACACTTCATAACGCGCTTTTCCAAGCACGACCGCGCGCGCATTGCTGCCCCCCACAGCTTCGATCAGCTTCATGTTGGCGGCATCTCCGAACGAGACATTGTATCCATCTGCGACCGCAGACAGAAAGCGGTCGGGATCTCCGTCAGTCGCGATATAGGGGATGTCAAAGTCGATCAGAGCGTCGACGGCCAGTCGCCCGGCGGCAGACATGCCAATGACGATGACAGGCCGCTCGCCAGCAGGTTCGCCTGATGTTTCCATCGTGACCTGCTTGCGCCGCGCCAATTCGCGCGAGAGCTTGCCTCCGAGCATGGCCCAACTCGGTGCCAGCGCCAGAGAGAG
>NZ_DFME01000033.1:28578-29375 GCF_002375605.1 Hyphomonas sp. UBA3601
TTCATGCGGGCGGCGATATAGCCGAGCGCAGTCTTGACCGTCAGGATGCCAAACGCGCCGATCACGACGAGCGGCAGGTTTCTCAGCAGGCCCGGCAAGTCAATCGACAGGCCGACACTGATGAAAAAGAAGGACAGGAGCAGCCCGCGAAATGGTCCCATTTCCGTTTGCACCTGGTGGCGAAACGGTGTGCCGGACACGGCCAGGCCTGCCAGGAATGCGCCCAGGGTCAGCGAAAGTCCGATCATGGCAGTCGCGCAGGCGGCCGCCAGCACAAGCAACAGTGTGAAAGCCGTAAAGGCTTCGTCATTGCGGGTGGCTGCCAGCGTCCGGAAAACCGGGTTCAGCAGGTAGCGTGAAAACAGCATGGCTGCGCCGAAAGCGATCAGGGCCTGCACAAAGGCCAGCAACAATCCAGCCGCCAGCGGGACTGCACCGCCATTCAGGAGATATTCTGACAGAAGGCCCGCAAGGCCGGCGGCGGTCTCTCCTTCCCCAAGCGACGTGGCGAAGATCATCAGGAAGATGGCGACAATATCCTGAAAGATCAGGACATGTGTGGCCGTGCGCCCGATCGGACACGAGTTCTGCTCGCGCTCTGTCAGGATCCGCGCAACGACCGCTGTAGACGAAAGGCCAAGACTGAGGCCTACCGCGATCGCAATCGACCAGGATATGCCCAGCATATAGAGCGCGCCTGCACTGATCAGGCCTGTCAGCAACAGATGGACAGGGGCAAGGCCGAGCAGGTCACCACGGCTTTCTTTCAGTTCGCGGAGCGAGACATGCATGCCGAT
>NZ_DFME01000033.1:29498-38176 GCF_002375605.1 Hyphomonas sp. UBA3601
AAGACATGCATGCCGATATCGAAGAGCAGGAAGACCACGCCGAGCTCGGCCAGCAAATGCGTGCCGCCACTCTCATGGATCAGGTTCAGCATGCCCGGACCGATCAGAATTCCCGCGAGGAGGTAGCCAACGATGGGGCTGAGATTGAGCGCCCGGGACACCAGGGCGGCTGCCGCGCCGAACCCCAACAGGGTGATTGCGGGAACGAGCGCGCCCACGGCGTCGGCAGGGCTCATTTCAGCGGCCATGGGGGAGCTCTTTCTTCTGGGTGGAGTCGAACTCCCAACTTAAGGAGGATTGCGCAAAAATAAAGGCCGCCAGCTCTCGAGGGAACCGGCGGCCTTCACCAGACTGCACGCGAAGGAGGGCAATGTCTCGCGCACAGTTTGTGAAGAATATCCGAGCGCTAGAGGCTCTTTGCGAGAGTCAGGACAATGCGCTCGTCGGCGATGTCCGTACCGTCGATGTCGGTATCCCAGTAACGCAGGTCCACATCGATGCCGATTGGCAGCGAGTAGGTGCCACCAAGCGACCAGTTGGTGTAGTCGCCGCCACCATCGAAGGAGTAGTTGCCGACGGATACGTCAGCTGCGAAAGCGTCGGTGAAGGCATACCCCGCAGAGCCTTCAACATAGACGCTCTCATTGTCTGGATCCCAGTAGACGGCGCCGCCTACTTCAACTCCGCCTTCGAAAGCATAACCCAGAGCGGCCTGCAGTTCGACGAAGTCGAGGTCTTCATCATCCGAGTCCGGATAGGAATAATAGATGACGCCGAGATCCCAGGAGACGCCGTTCGAGAATTCGCTGGCGACGCCGGCGTAGAGGTCGAGCTCTACATTGGAGTCAGAACCGTCTTCGAAGTCGATATTCGATGCCCATGTACCCGCATAGAATATACCGTTCGCATAGTCGAAGCCGCCGGAGATGGCCATGTCCTCATTGGACTGGGAGACGCCACGCCAGACATAGTCTGTGCTGAGAGCGACGTTACCGGACCATTCTCCCTCGGCAGCTGCCGTGCCAGCCACTGCCAGCATTGCTGCAAGTGCTACCCCTGCGCGGAAAAGCTGTTGTTTCATGTTTTAGTACCCCGTTGTTGAATCGCGCTGTTGCCAGCGCCAAAACCACGATGACGCGGCTTTATCCGGGATCAGAAACAAAAATATGGAGGTTGCGGGACGGCAACCGGAACGCCAGAATTTTGTGCACGCAGGCGCGACAATGCCTTAGGCTTGTGCGCTCTGGTTTTGGTCACCGTGCGGTCAACGGCGCGTACCCAAGATGTGTGCCAGCATCGACCAAAAGCGTCTCTCCCGTCACGTGTCGAGAGGCATCAGTCAGGAAGAAAAGGGCCGAATCTGCAATATCGTCGGGCCCGCTGGCCACGTTGAGCGGTGTCGCGGCCGCAACGGAGGCTTCCATGCGCTGATACTGCTCTTCATCCATCTTGTCCTTGAACCAGCGCGTGCCGATAAAGCCCGGACAAATCGCATTCACCCGAATCTCCGGGGCCAGTGCGCGGGCCAGCGACAGGGTCATCGTGTTGAGTGCGCCCTTGGTCGCCGCATAGGCCACCGATGAGCCGATACCCGTAACACCCGCGATGGAGGATGTGTTCAGCACAGCAGCGGCGCGACCAGTTTGACGGTGACTTTCAATGAGCAGGGGTTTGCAGGCCTGCATCATCAGAAAGGGACCGGCGACATTGACTGCGTAGAGGTCCAGGAAGTCTTCGCGGGTCAGGGCGTCCAGATCGGAATGGTCGCGCGCGTGTTTGGTCGTGCCGGCATTGTTGACGAGAATGTCCAGCCGCCCGGCCTGGGCCGCAGCCTCGGCCAGTTTACGACAGCCTTCATCCGTCGACACGTCAGCCTGAACAAGGCGCGACTGCGAACCGAGCGCCTGACAGTCCGCTGCGGTCGCTTCGCCCTCCGCGACGGATCTGGCGCAATTGATGATCACATCAGCGCCGCGCTCGGCAAGTTTCAAGGCGATTGACCGTCCCAATCCTGTGGCTGAACCGGTTACGATCGCCTTGCGCCCGGCGAGGTCTTTTGGCTGTGTCATCGCGTTTTCTCCCGTAATTTTCATATGTGTCTGGGCTGGAATGTACGGGGCGTTGAACAATGGTGGCAACAGGTTTCACCGAATTGGTCAAGAAAGCTGAAACCCGTCATTGGTACCCGTCGCTGCCTATACCGGAGACAGCAACCCATGGTCAGGTCGGCCAGTATCATTCAGCGCATTCAGGCCGTCTCGCGACGATCACGCGAGGATATGCGGCAGGTCGCGCAGGAAATGTGCTCACGCGGGCCGCAATCTGATGCCGAGGCTCAGGCTCTGTTCGACTTCAATGCGCGAATGAGGGGAGCGGACCCTGACTGGGACAGCCGGTTTGTCCGGGTGATGGCGCGTTATGTGCTTGCCCGCGATGCCGCCAATGGGGCGTTGACGCCAGCCAATCTCGATTGGCTACAGGAGCGGGTCGCGATCGGGGACAGGCTGCGCAACCGCAATCTGGCAGGCCTGTTCATGCGGCTGCTGCGCAAAGCCAGCGGGACGCCCGATGGGTTCGGTTTGATTGTGTTATCCCATTTATGCGACCAGATGATCCTGGATAATCAGGCAGATGCAACATCCGTGGGGAACGTCGCTGAAACGCTTCTGCTTTCGGGCCCGGAGCATGCGCCCTGGGTCAGCCGGGCTGAGGCAGCGATTCTCTTCCACACACAGGAGAGCATAGAGGGCAGCGAGAACGACCCGTCGTGGAACTTCCTGTTTGCACGGGCCATCGGGAACCATTTGGTCGCCCGCGCGCATCCCAATCCCCACACGGAACGCCATGCGCTCAACCGCAAGCATTGGCTTGACCCGAACGATCCCAATCCCGGCAAGTTTGTCGGGTGTCTTGCGCTGGGATTCGACAAGGGAAGCTGGTTCGAGCAAATGGGTAGGGAAGCGGAAAGGGCGAGCCTGGCCCGCCGAACTGCCAGCCTCGCCGCGAAATCAAAGCCTGCCCAGCCGCCACCTCGTACTGGCTGGTGGCGCAAGAGCCCGCCACCGAACCCGGTCACCACGGCGAGCAATACCCTGGTTGACTTCCTCAACCGTGAAGCGCCAGGTTTGCTGGCCGGATTGGTCGTCGCGGCACGCTAAAACGGAGGATTTCGCCATGCTCTTGCTCAATCTGATTGTGGCGGGAGCGCTGGTGGCGATTACGTTTGCCATCCACTTCGCGGGACTGGTGGCCCTGTCTGCGGTGATCCGCAAGCGGGACGTGCCGCACGTGAACCTGTCGACCGTGGTCGGGCAGGGGCTCGCCATCTTCTTTGTCCTGCTCAGCCTGTTTGCCATCCATTCGATCGAGATCTGGGTGTTCACGCTGACCTATCTGGCGCTGGGTACGTTTCCGGATGTCGAAACAGCCGTCTATTTTTCTACCTCGACCTTTTCCACAGTGGGATATGGCGATGTGCTGATCGACAAGGACTGGCGCATGCTGGCGGCAGCAGAATCCGTCATTGGTTTCCTGCTGCTCGGCTGGTCGACGGCATTCCTTGTCTCGATTTCTGCTCGGGTGCGCAACTTCGAGGCGCGCATCGAGCAGTTGGATGACAAGGACTAGGCCGGTTCCACGTCCTGCTTCATGAAGAAGCGCGCCCCGGCTACGGCCAGGCCCACCAGAACCAGTCCGCCAATCACCAGCGTTTCCGGTTTCGCGCCGAGATACTCGAAATATTGCGTGTAGCCATGGATCGTCAGGAACACGATTGAGGTTATCGACAGGAAGCTGTTCCGGCGTGACGTAAAGATCATGGCGACGAGCGCGCCAATCCAGCCCAAGGTGAAGACATGGTCGGGGATGGCAATGGCAGCTTCACGCCATTCCGACCGGTCCGACCAGCGCTGCGGCGCAAACCAGTGTTCGCCAATCCGGTCACCCCAGAGCGAACCCACCCAAAAGGCAAAATTTACCATGAACATGGCCGTGCGTGCTGCGACGGTGACCAGATTGTTCCATGCGTCTGACAGGGTATTGCGGGCACGATAGAGACCCAGGGCGAGCAGGCCGAAGACAAGGATCGTGATGGTCGGTTCTTCGACGAACAGGGCGTAGCTGGCATGCCAGTAGCCTGTGCCAGAACCAAGAATGGCACCGAGGGACAAGACTGCAAACGCTGCCAGAAGTGCCGAACGGAACCACAGCGCTGCCGCGGTCATGACCAGTGCGATCAGTACGGTGGGCACCGTGCCATCATCCACTTCCCGGAATTCCCATCCGATCCAGCCTGCCACGCCAAGTGTACCCATAAGCGTTAGCGCCATGCCGAGGGTTTTCAGGGAATTTCCACGTGCGCTGCGGCGCAGGAATTCCGCGCCGCCCAACGCGACAAGTGCCAGAACGAGACCGGTTATGGCGTTCGGCACAAGTGCGATCGTGCCGCCGGCGACCGAGATGGCTCCGAAAATCAGCAGAATGTTTATCAGCACACCATTCCTGCGATCAGGCAGGGCGAAACCCTGCAAGCGCGCGGCTTCGGAGGAGTCGATCTGGCCATTGGCCAGCAGGGCATCGAGGTCGAGTATGATCCGGGACATGAGAACTATCTCCATAAGTAGTGAGCGCTTGCTAACATATCTGCGGCATCGTGGCAACCGACTTCCCCTATGGGAATTGTGGACATCGGCTTTCGGGCGGCTTAGTGCAGTCGCTGAAAGACTTTACATTGGATCGAGGCAGCATGTTCAAAAAGATTCTGATCGCCAACCGGGGGGAAATTGCAGTTCGGGTCATCAAGACCTGTCGACGGCTGGGCGTACAGACAGTGGTGGTCTATTCAGACGCCGATGCGGATTCCATGGCCATCGAGATGGCCGACGAGACTGTCTATATTGGTGCGTCACCTGCGTCAGAATCTTATCTGGTTGCCGACAAGATCATTGATGCGGTTCGCCAGACCGGTGCAGAGGCGATCCATCCTGGCTTCGGTTTCCTGTCCGAAAACCCTGTGTTCGCCAAACGGCTTGAAGAAGAGGGGATCGGTTGGATCGGCCCGAACGCCTACGCCATTGAAGCGATGGGCGACAAGATCAGCTCCAAGAAGCTGGCTGCCGAGGCCGGCGTGTCGACCGTGCCAGGCCATATGGGTCTGATCGAAGACACCAAGGAAGCGGTGAAGATTTCCAAGGAAATCGGTTATCCGGTCATGATCAAGGCGTCCGCGGGCGGGGGCGGCAAGGGCATCCGGGTTGCGGCCAATGACAAGGAAGTCGAAGAGGGCTTCCCGGCCGTGAAGGCCGAGGCGAAAGCGTCCTTCGGGGACGACCGTGTCTTTATCGAGAAGTTCATTCTTGAGCCGCGCCATATCGAGATCCAGGTGCTTGGCGACAAGCATGGCAATTGTATCTACCTCGTTGAGCGCGAATGCTCGATCCAGCGCCGCAATCAGAAAGTCATCGAGGAAGCGCCATCGCCGCTGCTCGACCCGGAAACCCGCAAGAAGATGGGCGAACAAGCCGTGGCCCTGGCCAAGGCCGTGAACTATGACAGCGCCGGCACCGTGGAATTCGTGGCGTCTGGCGCCGACAAGGGCTTCTACTTCCTTGAAATGAACACGCGTCTCCAAGTGGAGCATCCGGTGACCGAAATGATCACCGGTGTTGATCTGGTCGAACAGATGCTGCGGGTCGCTTATGGTGAGACGCTGAAGCTCAAACAGTCCGATATCAAGATCAATGGCTGGGCCGTGGAAAGCCGCGTCTATGCCGAAGACCCGTATCGCAACTTCCTGCCATCGATTGGTCGCCTGAAGCGTTTCCACGCGCCATCCGAAGGCGCGCTGGCTGGCGGTGAGGTGCGTATGGATTCCGGCGTCCGCGAGGGCGACGAAATCTCCATGTATTATGACCCGATGATCGCCAAGCTGATCACGCACGGCAAGGATCGCGACACCGCGCTCGACGTGCATGGCGAGGCGCTGGACCGGTTCCATATTGAAGGCATCCAGGACAACATGCCCTTCATCGCGGCCGTCATCGACGAAGAGCGGTTCCGCTCTGGCAATATCACGACCGCTTATATCAAGGACGAATTCCCGGACGGCTTTGACGGCGTGGAGCCGACCGAAGCGCAGGAAATCCAGCTGATCTGTTCTGCGGCCTATGTGCACGGCTTCTTCTCGCGCCGCGCCGCCGATACGAGCGGCCGCATGTCGCCGACGCCGGATGCGCGCCGCGACTGGATTGTCATTCTGGGCGACAAGCATCACCCCGTCACATTGGACCTCGGCGAAGATGGCGAAGCCGAGATCACCATCAATGGGGGCAAGACGCACACGCTGGTCACCGGTTGGTATCCGGGCCAGCATCTGGTCGAAGGCCTGCTGGATGGGCAGCCCTTTGCCGTGAAGTTTGCTGACCGGACCGAAGGCTATCTGTTTCGTCATCGCGGCGTTGCCCTGCGCGCGCTGGTCTGCACGCCGAACGTAGCCGATTTGCACGCTCGCCTGCCGGAAAAGGAAAAGCCGGATACGTCCAAGCTGATCATTTCCCCCATGCCGGGCCTTGTCGTTTCGATGGATGTCGAACTTGGACAGGAAGTGCAGGAAGGCGAAGCGGTCTGCGTGGTCGAGGCGATGAAGATGCAGAACATCATCCGCGCCGAAGCCAATGGCACTGTGAAGGCCATCAATGTCGGCGCTGGCGACAGTGTGGCCGCCGACGAGATCATGGTGGAGTTCGGCTAAGGTCGGCTCACGCCTGAACTATTAACCCTGCTCTAACCAAATCGACGCGGAATCCTGCCTTGTGGGGCAGGGGGAGATTAACGAGTCATCCCTTGACCTTGCCGCTGATGCACCGAAAGTGCACCGGCCTTTCATGGTGAAAGCAATTCAAAGGGGGCCGAGATGGTCAGTTTTCCAGATGCAGTAAAAATGTTCTTTTCCCGCTATGTGGATTTTCAGGGTCGCTCACGCCGCTCGGAATACTGGTGGGTCGTACTCTTCAATTTGATCGTGTTCGGGGTCTTGGCGGCCCTCGCATTCGGCCTCGGCGGCAATTTCGAAACCGGTGAAATGAATCCGATCGGCATGATCTTCTTCGCGCTGATGGGTTTGTATGGCCTTGCCGTGATCATTCCGAGCATCGCACTCTTCATCCGCCGTCTTCACGATATCAACCAGACTGGCTGGATTTATCTCGGTCTCGTGATTGCCGGCTTCATCCCATTCATCAATTTCCTGGCATCGATTGCCCAGATTGTAATTGCCTGTATCCCCGGAACGGTTGGCCCGAACAAGTATGGCCCAGACCCGAAAAATCCGATGGCTGGTACCGCAGACACGTTCGTTTAGGCGCTGTCGCAGCAATCGAAATCCAGAGGAGCCGGACAGTCGTCCGGCTCTTTTTTGTTGCAAGAGTTTATCGTTTATTGATAAGGACGCGTAGTGTTCGACATGGCCCTGCCGTGTGAGGACCCGGATCGAGGAGACAGAAATCCTATGGACATGAGATATGTCCTCTTGTCGTCAAAAGGCCGTATCGGGTCGCGCACATTCCTGCGCGGTCTGACAGTGATCACGGCCGCCTTCATGATCGTGCAAGTGGCAAACACGTTCATCTCGCCCATATTCGGTATTCTCGTTTATCCGATGGTCTATGTGTATGTCTGCCTGTTCTCCAAGCGACTGCACGATGCTGGCCATTCGGGCTGGTTCTATCTCCTGTTCCTGGCTGGCTACGGGATTGTGGGCAGCATCGTGAGCGCTCTGTTGATGCCCATCCTGTCACCGGTCGCGTTCGAGATGTATGCCCAATTCGGGAGCGACCTGTCCGGCGCGATGGATGCGTTGACTGAGAACATTCAGGAATTCGAGCGCCTGACCGCCCTGACCTCGCTAGCCAGCTTCCTGCTGACGACCGCATTGCTCGGCTTCATCGCCGCGCGCCTGCCTACCGATCTGGAAACGAACCGGTATGGCCCGCCGACATCCGGCACCCCAACGTCCAACACCTATTCCTGACCACTCCAGAGGACCCTGCCGGCATGACCCATCACACAATGACCCCCATCGATGCGCATCGCCCCTGGATCAGGGATGAGCGGGACGACCCGGCCCGGATGGACTGGTTTCAGACCCTGTTCAACCCGATGGGCATGACCGGAAAGCTGCATTTCAGCCGGGCGTGGACCTTCATGTTCATGGGGCGGGTGCTGCTATTCATCGTGCCGGTCTTTGTTGCCTTCATTGCCGGTCTTGCGGGCGCCGACATGTCAGGCGCGTGGCAGCCGGTCAAATCAGTCGGCATTCCACTACCAGCGCTGTTGTTGCCGTTCTTCTTCTTCACGATCATCACGGAGTTCACATCATGGGTGGCGCATGTGCGCCGGTTTGCGGAAGCGAACCGCTCGACGCTGAAGGCCGCCATCGTGCTCGTCCCACTCTTCCTTGGCTTGCTCGGATTTGCCGGAGGTGTGGTGTCAGGATCTGCGCAGTATCAGGCCCAGCAGGCAAAGGCGGCTCAGGCAGAGACTGTCGCCGCAGAGGGCGGGGAGGCGGCAGAGACAGATGCTGCGGCACCGCAGGAAGCGCGTGGCCCGCGCCGTCCGGATGGACCGCCACCGACAGAGATGCAGATGGCAATGGGCGGCGGCATGGGCCTGGCCATGCCGCT
>NZ_DFME01000033.1:38372-44813 GCF_002375605.1 Hyphomonas sp. UBA3601
CGCACAGGCAGTGATCTGACCCAGGAAGAACAGCGCCTGAAAGCTTACGAAACAGCCTAGGCAGGTTCTCTGATCGGATCGGGAGCGCGTACCAGCCGACTTTCGAATACGGTCTCGAAAGCATCTTTCAGGGCCAGGTCGACATCATCCATTGCGGCAGGGATTCCGAGATCGACCAGGCTGGTCACGCCATAGCGCGGGTCTGCGATCCCGCAGGGTGTGATGCCTGAGAAATGTTCGAGGTCTGGTTCCACGTTCAATGAAGTACCGTGGAAGCTGACCCATTTCTTGAGGCGTACACCGATGGCGGCAATCTTGTCTTCGCGCAGTGTCCCGCCGGCTTTCGTGCGATCAACCCATACGCCGACGCGGCCGTCACGCGGGCCCGCCTCGACATTGAAAGCGGCAAGCGCCTTGATGATCCAGGTCTCCAGATTTTGCACAAAGGCGCGCACGTCCCGCCCCCGCAGGGCAACATCCAGCATCACATAGGCAACCCGCTGGCCGGGGCCATGATATGTATACTGGCCGCCGCGCCCGGCATCAAAGACAGGGAAGCGGGCCGGGTCACGCAGGTCGTCCGGCTTGGCAGACGTGCCTGACGTGTAAAGCGGTGGATGCTCCAGGAACCAGACCAGTTCCGGCGCGCCATCCTCCCGGATCGCGCGGGCGCGCGCCTCCATGAATCGGACCGCATCCTCATAAGGAACCAGGCGGTCTGAAACGGCCCATTCTGTGTCGGGGAATTTCTGCATCACCGGGGGCATATAGGCGACATTCAGGGCTTCACAAAGTGCTGGTGTCGCCTTATACGGCCCGTCTGCCTCAATGAAGACCAGTGCGGTCATGGCGGAATTGGTAGACGCGCAGCGTTGAGGTCGCTGTGGGGCAACCCGTGGAGGTTCGAGTCCTCTTGACCGCACCATTCATTCACGGTGGCGCGTTGCGCCAAAAATCGATCGAGGATCGATTTTAGTGAATGAATGAAATCAAAGACTCATCCCCGCTACATTTCATTCCGCGTTGGACGCTGCTCAAGGCTGCCACGGTGGCGCGTCGCGCCAAAAATCGATCGAGGATCGATTTTAGTGAATGAGTGAAATCAAAGACCCACACCCGCATCAACACCCGCCACAATCACTGCGGGCACGCTGTGAGATTCCTGCGAATCCCGGCTAGCTCAACGTATTCGGTTCTTGCCGACGCCACGTAACCCCGGCAAAGAGGCGCCATGACAGAAACGTCCGTTCAGCCTGCCCAGACCGCTGAGACGCCCAACGTCGATCCGGATCTGCTGGAAGATATCATCGATGCCGTTGATGAAAAGGATTCGCGCTGGCTGGCGCGGACGCTGCAGCGCATGCATCCGGCCGACGCCGCCGATGCGCTGGAGGCTTTGTCCTTTGATACCTTCTCTGAAGCGGTAGAACTGCTTGGCGGCGAGCTGCCAGCGGACATCCTGATCGAACTGCGCGATTCCTATCGCGAAGAGGCGGTCGAAGTGCTGCCGGACGCGGCGGTGGCAAGCGCGCTCGACGAACTCGATTCCGATGATGCGACGACCATTCTCGAAGACCTCGAAGATGACCGCCGTGAGCGTATCCTGGACGACCTTGCCCCGGTGGACAGAGCCCAGCTGGAGCGGGGGCTCTCCTATGAGGAAGACACTGCCGGCCGTCTCATGCAGACGGAGTTTGTGGCCGCGCCGGAATACTGGACGGTCGGCCATGCGATCGACCATGCGCGGGAGCTCGGCGAGGAATTGCCGGAAGTCTTCTACGAGCTCTACGTGATCGATCCGGGCCATCGCCTGCTGGGAATCGTTTCGCTGGCGACGCTGCTGCGCACGCCGCGAGATGTGCAATTGTCGGACATCATGGAAGACGCATTGTCCTCTCTGAAGCCGGAGATGGACCAGGAAGAAGTGGCCTTCCAGTTCCGCAAATACTCGCTGGCTGCGGCGCCTGTGACGGATGAAGGCGACCGCCTCGTCGGCATGATCACGGTCGATGACATGGTCGATGTCATGCAGGAAGAGAACGCCGAAGACCTGCTCTCCCTGCTCAACGTGACCTCGGCGGACGGTGCCGATACGGTCTGGGATACGGTGAAGGCGCGCGCGCCGTGGCTGGGCGTTAACCTGTTCACCGCGTTTATTGCTTCCGCCATTATTTCCCTGTTCGAGGCGGCCATCGCGCAAGTTGTGGCATTGGCGGTACTGATGCCGGTCGTGGCGGCGCTGGGGGGCAATGCGGGCAGCCAGGGGCTAGCCGTTGCCGTGCGCGCCATTGCCGAACGGCAATTGGACGGCGCTGCGGCGCGCCGCGCCATCTTTCGGGAAGTGTTCAGCGGTTGCGTCAACGGAGTCATCTTTGCCATCGGGGTCGGGTTGATCTCGCTAGTCTGGTTCCGTGACGTCGAGCTGGCGCTTGTGATCGGCGCGGCAATGTTGGCGACGTTTATCTGGGCGGGCCTGTCGGGCATTCTTGTTCCCCTCGGCCTGAAGCGCCTTGGTGCTGACCCTGCAGTGGCATCGTCGGTCTTCGTGCTGACGCTGACTGATGTGATGGCATTTTTCAGTTTCCTTGGCCTTGCGTCGCTCGTGCTCCTGTAAATTGGGCACTTCTTGGCCAAATCTCGCCTCTCGGGTGAATGGGCGCGAGATTTGCAGCGCTTGCCCGTAGTAAAAAGTCAAACTGTCCCAAAACGGGAGCCATGCTTTTGGCCCGTCAAATGCGCACGTCCGACAAGGGAGTCGAACTCATCAAGAGTTTCGAAGGTTTTCGTGCGCGCGCAAGCCGCCTGCCGGATGGCAAATGGCTGGTCGGTTACGGGCATACAGAGACCGCACGCGCTGGCCTGACCGTCAGCGCCTTTGATGCGGAACTGATCCTGCGCTTTCACGATCTGAAGCGGATCGAGAACCATCTGGCGCAACAGGTGTTCACGCCGCTGAGCCAGAACGAGTTCGATGCGCTCGTCTCGTTCGCCTTCAATATCGGTCTGAAGGCCTTCGATTCCTCTGACGTACTCGCGCACCTCAATTCCGGTGACCGTATTCTTGCTGCTGAAGCCATGAGTAGCTGGCGCCGGGGTCGGGTGGATGGTCAGATCCGCGTGATTGATGGACTGGTGCGCCGCCGCGCCGTGGAAGTGGCAACCTTCCTGGATACGCCCAAACGCCGTGTTTCGATCCCGAGCGCGCTTGTCCGCCCCGAACGCGACGGCCTTGCCGGGCCAAACGGGAATCGGGACACTTCCATCGTGTTGGAGCCGCGACCTGAACAGAACCGCGCTCGCGCCACAGCCGAGCGCGAGAGCCCGCCAGAGGCCGCCGCCCGCGCAGTGGCCCAGCGCCTGACACGCATACTCGGGGAAAATGGTTCCCGCGCATCCGGCGAGCCCGACCCGCAGCCGACAGGTGATTCCACCGTTGACGAGATTACGCGCGCCGTTTCGGCGCTGGCAGGTCCCGACGGCAATGGCGAACCGGCCCCGGCGCCGCCAGCCTCCATGTCGGAACGCCGCCGCGCCTATCGCCCGCCAAACCTGTCGGATCCGCAGGGAGAGGGGCTCACGCTCGACAATCTCTCTGTGCCGCCGACAAGCCAGAAGCTGATCGATGACCTGGCCACGGTCGAGGTGGATACATCGCGCCTGATAACACCCGCGCAGGCCGAGATAGAGGATTTTGCTCCCGCACACGGTTGGCGCTGGTTGCCCTTTGCCTTGTTGGCAGGACTCGGCACGATTGGCCTTTATGACGGACTGCGCCGCATCCTCACCCAATCGGGCGCGCGCATGGGCGAGGCTGCGAGCCAGACCTATACCGGCCCCCTGATGGCGCTGGGCGGTGGCTTCCTCCTATTCGTCTCGGTCTACTATCTGTACCGCATGCTGGCGCAGGAAGATTAGGCTGACAGCCGGGGGAAGTCTTGCTAAGTCAGCGGCATGATTCCGAACACATATCCCACTTTGAACTTCGATCTCGGTGAAACTGCGGACATGATCCGCGAGACCGTGGCAAGTTTCGCCCAGAACGAAATCGCCCCTCGCGCCGCAGAGATTGACCGCACGGATACGTTTCCGCGCGACCTGTTGCCGAAAATGGGCGAACTTGGCCTCCTCGGCATCACGGTCGAGGAAGAGTGGGGCGGCACCGGGCTTGGCTATCTCGAACATGTGGTCGCGATGGAAGAAATTTCACGCGCTTCGGCTTCAGTCGGCCTGTCCTACGGCGCCCATTCCAATCTTTGCGTCAACCAGCTTCGCCGCTGGGGGAATGACGACCAGAAATCCCGCTACCTTCCCAAGCTCGTCTCTGGCGAACATCTTGGTGCCCTCGCCATGAGTGAGAGTGGCGCTGGCTCTGATGTCGTGTCCATGAAGCTGAAGGCCGAGAAGAAGGGCGACCGCTATGTGCTGAACGGCACCAAGATGTGGATCACCAACTCGCCCAGCGCCGACTTCTTCTGCCTGCTGGCCAACACCTCCGACGACAAGCCCCACGTCAATAAGTCCCTGATCGTGGTGCCCAAGGACGCCGGCGGCATCACCGTGGACAAGCCGCTCAACAAGCTGGGCATGCGCAGCTCGGAAACCGCCCAGGTGTTCTTCGACGACGTGCGCGTGCCGCAGCGCAACCTGATCGGCCAGGAAGGCATGGGCTTCATGATGCAGATGATGCAGTTCCAGGAAGAGCGCCTGTGGGGCGCCGCCAACGCCATCAAGGGCTGCGAGAACCTGATCGCCCAGACCATCGACTACGCCCGCGACCGTCAGGTGTTCGGCATGTCGCTGCTGGACAACCAGTCCGTGCATTTCAAGCTGGCGGAGCTGCAGACCGAGGTGGAAATGCTGCGCGCGCTGGTGTGGCAGGCCTGCGAAACCTACATCAACGGCGGCGACGTGCTGCGTCTGGCGTCCATGGCCAAGCTCAAGGCCGGCCGCCTGTCCCGGGAAGTGGCCGACGGCTGCATGCAGTACTGGGGCGGCAACTGCTTTATGTGGGACAACCCGGCCAGCCAGCTCTACCGCGACGGCCGCCTGGGCTCCATCGGCGGCGGCGCCGACGAAGTCATGCTCGGCATTATCTGCAAGACCATGGGCATGCTGCCGGGCAAAAAGAAGAACAGTTAATAGTGAACAGTGAATAGTTAATAGCGGGATGGATGATGACTTTACCTGAGACGACGGCGCTGACGCTTTCCCGTGAAAGCGGCGTTTTGCACATCACGCTGAATCGGCCGGAGGCGCGTAACGCCATGAGCCTGGCCATGGTGAACGAGCTGATGGACGTGTTCGACTGGCTGGAGAACGACGCCGGCGGTGCCGGGGTGCGTGCCCTGGTGCTGCGCGGCGCGGACGGCCATTTCTGCGCCGGCGGCGACATCAAGGACATGGCCGGCGCCAGGCAGCAGGCCGCCGAGGGCGACCCGGAGGCGTTTCTGCGCCTGAACCGCCGCTTCGGTGAAATGATCAGCACCGCCAACCGCCTGCCCCAGGTGCTGATCACCGTGCTGGAAGGCGCGGTGATGGGCGGCGGCTTCGGTCTGGCCTGCGTCAGCGACGTGGCGATCGCCGCCGGCGACGCCAAATTCGGCCTGCCGGAAACCGGTCTCGGCGTGAGTCCCGCGCAGATCGCCCCGTTCGTGGTGCAGCGCATCGGCCTCACCCGCGCCCGCCGCATCGCCCTCACCGGCCAGCGCTTCGACGGCCACCACGCGCTGACGCTGGGCGTGGTCCACGAGGTGGCGGACTCCCCGACGGAGCTGGACAAGAAGCTCGCCGAGGTGCTCGGTGAAATACGCCGCTGCGCTCCCAACGCAAGCCGGGTCACCAAACAACTGGTGCTCGACGTGGGCCACGTGCCCATGGACGAGCTGCTCGACCGCGCGGCGGCCGACTTCGCCGAAGCCGTGGCCAGCGAAGAGGGCCAGGAAGGCACCCTGGCTTTTGTGCAGAAGCGTCCGCCGAAGTGGGCCGCCGACGAATGATCAGGTCTTCCTGTGAAAGCGACCCCTTGTGGGAGCGGGCCCTTGTGGGAGCAGGCCTCGCCCGCGAAAGGCAAGCGGAGCTTGCCGGCAGGATCCCAGAGACGCTGGCTCTCCAGGTGTTCGGAGCTCCGTATCCGAGACGCGGGGCAGCGTCACCGCCACGGGACATAACACCGCCCGGACCTTTACAGAAAGGTTAGGCGTCAGCTATGACCCGGGGCACCGGAGTCTGCCCCGGAGCGGGTCTGTGTTAGGCCCTTCCGGGACCCTGGAGAACAGGACGTTCGACAGGGAGCGTACAGGGACGTATTCACAGCGTTCCCGGAAGGGCAGAACACAGACTCGCGACCCCGGATGGAGAGCCCACATTTCCGATGCAGAGACGCTATTCGTGCTCCCGTTAGACAGGTCTCTGGTATCCCGCCGGGAGCTTCGCTCCCTTTCG
>NZ_DFME01000033.1:45112-45268 GCF_002375605.1 Hyphomonas sp. UBA3601
GGGCAGGGCCCGCTCCCACAGCCGCTAAGATTGGCCCGTGCGGACACTGCATTCACGAGGGGAACAGGCACTATGTGCACATTCCCATTGCCCGATGTAAGGAAACCCCATGACCGTGACGCTGGATCAACCCCTTGAGCTGCCCTGCGGCGCGAC
>NZ_DFME01000145.1:0-6233 GCF_002375605.1 Hyphomonas sp. UBA3601
TTCCTCCGCTCAGAGACGAGTTTGGTCCAGACGATTGGCCGCGCCGCGCGCAATGCCGACGCCCGCGTCGTGCTCTATGCCGACCGGATCACCGGCTCGATGGAGCGCGCCATGGAAGAGACCAGCCGCCGCCGCGAGAAACAGGTCGCCTATAATACCGAACACGGCATCACGCCGACCACGATCAAGCGCGCCGTCGCCGACATTCTCGGCGAACTCGGCGAAAAGCCCGGCAGCGCCCCGAAAGCCCGCGGCCGCGGCAAGGACAAGGGCAAGTCACGCGGCGTCACCGAGACAAAAGCCTTGCCACTTGCAGGTGAATCCGGCCACAACTTCAAAGCCGTCCTCGCGGACCTGGAAAAACAAATGCGCGAAGCCGCCGCGAACCTCGAGTTCGAAGAAGCTGCGCGCCTCCGGGACGAAGTGAAACGGCTGAGGGAAGAGGAATTGGGGCTTTAATCTTTCGAAACTCGAGAATGAAAGATGCTTACGAAGATTGAACGACTAATTTCCAGAAGCCTGCTAACGATTTTTCTGTCTGTCGTCGTATTCTATTTAGTATTCGAAACGCTCGACAGTATTGATCAAAATGTTGGTACTCTGAGACCATTTGAGAGTCTATTCAGTGTTGGCTCCAATTTTTTTCTAGGAATATGCATTTCCTTTCTCTTCTATTACCTCGTCGTCGTAGTCCCAGAAAATCGGCGTCGAGAAGCCATTAAGAGCAATCTATCCTTTCAATATAAACGCATCAAAGAAGATATTCTGTACCAAGTCATTTTTGCTAGCCAACAAGGGGGGCGAAATGATTTGACGGCAGATACGGAGACACTTGAAAAGCTCAGCACGGTCCAAGGATTCCGAGATGCGTTTGTAGGCGGTCGCGAAGCAGACGAAGGTTTCTATGCGTTCAGAAATCACATGAGCGCAGATGTTCCCGAGTTCCGAGAGATCATCTTCGGTTTTAAGATGCTTGCGGAGCAGATTGATTTTGTAATGCATAACTATCCGATAGCAGACCCGGAGATATTTAGAGTACTCAATAATCTCAAACATGCGTTTCGTCATATTGAGTTTTCCGGCCCCGGTTATGATGAAGAGAAGGCAGTATCCAAACTGATCTGGGAGATCTTTGGTGGTAGCAATTGGGTCGATGGACCTCGCGACTATGACTTGATTGAGCGAATGATCACCGACGTCTAAAAGCGCACCGCTCCGCGATGCTGTAGGGCGGGTTATTGAAGCGAAACCCGCCATTCGCACTTGCTGCTTGGCGGATCATGACCCGCCCTACCTTCTCTTCTTGTCATCCCGGAAAGCGCATCGCGCTTATCCGGGACTCAGCGGGGCCGCCCGTCCGCCCCCTACTCATCCTTCGACCCCGGCCTTCACCGGGGCAGGCCCCGCTCAGGATGAGTCCGCCTCTTGCGGCCCCTGCGACGCGCTCATGCTGAGCGAAGTCGAAGCACGGGCGCTGGCTCCGCGTCGTTCCGGCGGAGGCTCCGGCGTCCGCCGGGGATACGGTGTGTGGGAACAGAGGTACGTGCTTCCCTCCTGGCGTCATCCCCGACGCGAAGCGTCTGGGGACCCATCTCTGAACGGGGTGGCGGGAGCGTCATGGAAAGATGTCCGCATGAGGCACCTGCAGGAGATGGCCCCCCAGATGGCTTTGCCATCGGGGGTGACGACGTAATGGCGTGCGGGAAGATACAGCCCGGCGCTTGCGCTTGGGCAGCCTACGCGGAAATCGCGGTGCGATTTCTGATCGCTACACCTCCCCATGATACCCAAACCCGTTCGCGTGGCACCATTGGATGAGGGTCGGGAGGGCGGCTTGTTCTGCCTTGAGGAAGCCACCGACCTTTTCGGCGAGGGCGTGCTTGCCCTGCAGGGTCAGTGTGGTGATCGCCTCGCGAAGCAGCGGGTGGAAATTGCGGAACCAGCCCTGCGCCGCCAGCAGGATCATGTGTTCCGTCAGCTCCTGATCGCTGCCCTTATCGTCCGGGTCGAACCCGCGGACCACTTCGCGCGCAATGGCCAGACGTTTCTGGAATGTGGCCGAGACGATCCAGGGCAGATGGTCCGGCGGCGTGTCCCCCGCCTCCCAACAGGCGCAGACCTGTAGCGCGGCGCGGTAGAGCGCGGCATTCATCTCCGCCTGTCGCATCTGCTGGGTGGCGGCCTCGGTTGCGGCGCGCACCGGGGCGGCAAAGCTCTGCAAACTGGTCAGGCGGCGGGCTGCGCGCATGTCCTGCTCCGCCTCCGGAATATATCCCGCCTCCAACAGCGCGCCGACACGGGCGCGGGCCAGCGTGATTTCCTCATCGGTCTGGCTGCGCGGCGTGAACGGCTCATCGCTCTCTTCCTCGTCTTCCTCGTCACGCAAGAGGGTGCGCCGCGCGGCCAGTTCCGCCTGCTGGCGAATATGGTCGGCCTCGTCCTGCGCCTTGGCGGCTTCGGCCTGACGGGCGGCAATGTCCTTGTGGCGAAAGCCATCCTCGCGCGCCCATTTGGTCAGCGTGGACCAGGGCAGGTCCAGCCGGCGGGCGATTTCCCGCATCGGCTCGCCCGCCTCGGCGGCCTCACGGGCCAGATGGCGCAGGGCGGTCAGGCTCGCTGTCGTGCGGCGTTGGCGTTTGGCGGGGCGGGGCGCATCACTCATGCCGGGCAGACTGCCACGGACGCGGCCCCATCGGATTGCTCCGGGGGCAAGGCCATGCGCGGCGGACGATCCCGCCCCCAGAGGCAGAGGAGAGCGGCGCGCCCCTCCCCCATTGCCCGGACATGGCCCAGAGTTCTGGACCGGTTCTGGGCCAGTTCGGTACCAGTTATGGACAGTTTATGGGCTCTTTATGGGCCAGATTCGAGGCCCGAACGGCGCGCCTTATCCCCCGGTTACCGCGCCCGCTATCAGATACAGGATCACCGCAATTCCGCCCGTCACCAGCGCATAGGGCATCTGGGTACGGACATGGTCGATATGGTCACAGCCCGCCGCCAGGGAGGCGATGATCGTCGTGTCGGAAATCGGCGAGCAATGGTCGCCAAACACGCCCCCGCCCAGCACCGCCGCCAGCACCAGCGAGGGCGGCAGGCCCAGCGCGGCGGCCAGCGGCATGGCGATGGGGATCATGATGCCATACGTGCCCCAGCTCGTGCCGGTCATGAAGGCGGTGACGCCCGCCACGACGAACAGCACCGCCGGCACGATGATCGGCGAGACAAACTGCGCCGCGACGCCTGACAGGAACGCGCCCGTGCCGAGCACGCGCAGGCTGTCGCCCAGCGCAATCGACAGGAACAGGATCGTCACCACGGGCACCATTTCGGCAATGCCGGCAAAGCCCCGTTCCTGTAGTCCACCCTTGGGAAAGGCCTTGCCCATCGCCAGCAGCACGGCCGCGACCAGCATGGCGAGGCAGATGGCCCACAGGATCGACTGGCTGCCGCTGCCGGCCAAGATGTTGCCGCCGCCCGTCCAGGCCATGAAGGCCAGCGCGCCGAGGATCATCACGGCCAGCGGCAGCCACATGTAGATCGCGCGGGTCGGGGCGATAGGTTCCTCGTCTTCGGCCAGCACGCTGCGGCCCTGCCCGGCGGTCTTCATCGGGCCGAAGACGCGGCCTGTGAACACGGTGAAATAGACGCCGACCAGCGTCAGCAGGGCGTAGAAATTCCACGGGATCGTGCCGGCCACGACGCCGATCGGGCTCTCGAAGCCGAACGGCTCGACCAGGCCGAGGGCGTAGGCGCCCCAGCCATTCAGCAGGATCAGTGTGCTGACCGGCGCCGACGTGGAGTCGATGATATAGGCCAGCCGCTCCCGGCTCAGCCCATGCGCGTCGAACAGGCGCTGGCCCAGCACGCCGCTGCTCAACAAACTCACATTCGTTTCGACAAAAATGGCTGTGCCAGCCAAAGCCGGCGCGAGGGCCGCGCGGCGCGGGGTCGAGGCGAGGCCGCGCTTCATCAGGCCACTGACCAGCGCCTCGACGCCGCCAGAGTCGCGCATCCACGCGATCAGCGCGCCGATCAGCAGGCAAAACAGCAGGACGCGCGTATTGCCCGTGCTCTCGAACACACCGACCGCACGGTCAATCGCGCCCAGTGCGCCCATGCCGGGATGGAAGCTGGCGATCAGCGTCTCCGAAGCCAGCAAGGCGAGCCCCAGCGCAGCATAGACATTGCGCGTCACCAGCGCGACGAGGATCGCCAATACCGGCGGCAGTACAGTCAGGATTTCCAGGGCCCAGCCTCCTTGTGTGCAAGCCCCTCACCTAAGCGCATTCGCCGCCCGATGCCCAGCGCCCTGCGTGCATCGAGAGGTGCAAGCCGGGATGTGACGCAGAAATGCGCGGATTCAGGCCGCCATCACAAAACTGTGAAATTCTCCTCAGAAGGGACTCGACTCATGCCCGTTTTTGGGGAATCATTTCGGTAAGCCAACGACATCCAGGCGGGAGCAGACCCGCTTCAGGAACGGTGGCAAGTACGTCGCCCTCGCAGGAAGGGCCAGGCCAGAAGCAAGGTTGTGAGAGCAGCGGCGCAAAGGATTTGGAAGGACCGCGAGACAAAGCAGGCGATGTCTTCGATCAGGGGAGCTAGACCCCGGAGCGAAGGGCTGTGAGGCGTGACCGGAGCGCGATCCGAAACACGTGACCAAAGGAAAATCCCTTGGGATTACCGGCGGTTAGGTCAGAACAGCACGTAATTCGCCCGTGCGATTACATGTCTGAAACTGATCCGGGAGACGGCCTTGGGCGCATGCCCGCTCGCAAGAATGTGGCGGCGACCAGACCGGATCCTGACAAAGGGCAAAAGAAAAGGCCCGCTTCCGCGAGCCTGATCTGGAACCCGGTGTCCATCGAGGACCGACAACGAGTGCATGCACAGTGTCTCGGTAGTCTGATTCGAAACACCAGAGAAGGTGTGATCGTCCGCGATCACACCTTTTTTGCGCCCGGTGAAATCCAAATTTCGCGCCTCAGGCGAACTCGCGCACAGTCATGCCCGCAACCTCCCCTGCCCTTCACGCGTAACTTCAGCGAACCCACCCAGAAACCCCGCTATACCCGAAAGGCCCCTTCACCATGCTCGCCCTGATCGAACCCGTCTTCGGCCTGATCGGCGCATGGGGTCTGTTCGCCGCCATCGCGCCGAAGTTGCGCACGGAAATCTGGTGGATGCGTGTCTGGGTCTATGGTCGTCTTCAAACCTGCCTTGTTCTCCTCGCTGCAGCTGCCCTCTACATCTCACTCTACCCTGCCGCCGAACTCGGCAATGCCAGCCTGCTGATGGCCTATGCCGTCGCCTTCCTCATCTGCGCCGCAGACATTCAGCCTTACCTACCGGGCCGCAAACGCGAACTGCGCCGCGCGAAAGCAGGTGCCAACGGTACGCCGCTCTCAATTCTGCTGATAAATGTGCTGCAGGAGAATGAGGACCACACCGCCGTCATTTCCCGCATTCGCGATAGCCATGCCGATGTCCTCTTCCTGTCAGAAACCAATGCGCGCTGGCGCGATGCATTGTCCGACCTCGAAAAGGACTATCCCCACACCTACCTTTTGGACAAGGAAGACCATAACGGCCTTCTGTTCTATTCACGCTACCCGATCAATCAGGCCCAGGAACGCTATTTCTGTCAGGATCACGTGCCGTCACTCACGATGGACATCGACATGGCTGGTAGTGAGGTGCGTCTTTATTGCATCCACCCACGCCCGCCACGCCCCCGCGACGACACACAGCATCTTGATGACGAGTTGATGATCGTCGCCGATGAATTGCGCGAGCAGGAGCGACCTGCTCTGGTGATCGGCGATTTCAACGAAGTCGGCTGGTCCTGGATGGTGCGGGAGTTCAAGCAACATGCCGGCCTTTGCGATCCCAAGCGTGGACGTGGTCTCTACAATTCCTATGGCGCGAAAAACCCTTTCCTGGCTTGGCCGCTGGACCACGCCTTTGTGACACGGGATTTCGACCTCGTGACCATCCGGCGCCTTCGCCCATGCGGATCAGATCACTATCCAATGCTTTATGGTTTTCAACTGCGGTCGGTTTGATTGGCATCCCTCTGATTACTGTGTAGGTTCTGCTTAACCATAAACAGGGGGATGGTGATGCGGCCAGTTACACTCACTATCAGCTTGATGGTCTTGGCGACCATCCTCGTCGGGTGCGAGACCTCGGAGACCGCTCAACGCGCGCCCGCCTCAGTTGAAGTCGTCACG
>NZ_DFME01000030.1:0-122 GCF_002375605.1 Hyphomonas sp. UBA3601
GGCAGCTATACCGGCACCATCCGTACCATGACCATCAACGTCAAAGCACAGCTTGTCCCGAACAGTGACAAGGCATCAGATGGCGCACCCGACTTCCGGCTCTATGCCGGCGGGGCCGAACT
>NZ_DFME01000030.1:339-643 GCF_002375605.1 Hyphomonas sp. UBA3601
GCCTGGCGTCAGGAAAGCAAGGACGGCGAAACCCCGTACCTCGCCGTCAAGCTCGACGATCCAAGCTTTGCCAGCCCCGTGCGCGCCGCCTTCTTCGAGAATGAAAAGGACGGCACCGGCGTCATGGTCTGGAACCGGACGAAGACCAACTAGCAAAGGGTCTGGCGCCCCAATGAGCCTCAGCCTGCATGATCTTGAAAAAGGCCGCCGCATTGCGGCGCTCGTCGTGCGCCATTGCGGTGAGAAGTATTTTCCCCTGTTCGACCGGTTCGACCGGGAAGTCCGCGAGCGGGCCTCGGCGGCC
>NZ_DFME01000030.1:810-8198 GCF_002375605.1 Hyphomonas sp. UBA3601
CCGCGAGCGGGCCTCGGCGGCCGACCGGATCGAGGACGCCATCGGCGCGAACATGCCCGCTCGGCCGAGAAAGCGAGGGCGCTCTTGATTTCCTCAGAAAGAACCGCTATATATCCCTTCAGTGGAAAGGATCGCTCAATGTCCCAAACAGCAGCCATCGACGCACAGGAACGGGCACGGGTGATGACCATGGCCGTGGTCCGGGCCGCTGAAAAGCTTGGTCTTTCCGGGAAGGACATGGCCCTGATTTTGGGGGTTTCGGAACCGACCGTGTCGCGGATGCGCAAGGATGAGTTCCGGCTGGAGGAAGGCACCAAGCCGTTTGAACTGGGAGCGCTGTTCGTTCGCCTGTTCCGGTCGCTTGATGCGATCACCGGCGGCGACGGCAAGGTGGCCAACGCCTGGCTACGCAATGAAAACCGGGCGCTTGGCGGTCGTCCACTCGATCAGATCAAGACGATTACAGGACTGACCCATGGCCTTGCCTATCTGGATTCCAGACGCGCTCCGCTCTGAGCGGCAAGGCGTATCCCGCGTTTTCTGGCGCTGCGTGGAGGCGCAACACATCGTCTCCACGCTTCAGCTTGTTGATACGCTGGATGAGCAGCGTATTCTCGAAGACATGCTCGAAGAAACAAAGCCGCCTGTACCCCCCGACTGCGCAGGGCTCCACTATCTCTACATGACGCCGTTCCGCTACGGCCTCTATCCGAACGGCTCGCGGTTCCGCCGCGCCGGACCGACGCCCGGCGTCTATTATGTGTCCGAAGAACCGGCGACAGCGATCATCGAAACCGCGTTTCATTTGCTGCTCTTCTACGCAGACTCTCCGGGCACGCCATTTCCGGCGCAGCCGAGCGAGCACACCGCATTCGACGTGCCGGTCCGCACCGACGCAGCCATAGATCTCATGTCAAAGCCATTTAGCGACGCTGCCAACCTCTGGACGCATCCAAACGACTACGAAGCGTGCCAGCAACTCGAAGAAGCTGCGCGTGCGGAGAGTATCGGGCTGATCCGCTATGCGTCAGTGCGCGATCCCGAGCACCGGCCAAATGCGGCTATTCTCTCCTGCGCCGCCTTCGCCGCCGCAACCCCGACACAAAACCAGACCTGGCGGCTATGGTTCAACAAGACAGGCGTGCACACGATATGTGAGTTTCGGGGAGAAAGATTTGGTATTCCAGCGCTTGCATGGGAAACCGACGAAAGACTCAAGCGACTGTTTTCTGCAGATACCACGCAGAAAACTCCATAAAATTGAATTACATAAATAGTCGGATCCCACTGAATCGAATGCTCCATGGAAAAAACACAGAATGAGCGCACTGTCCTCTTCGTCACAAAAGCGACGCCAGAGGATAATGAATTCACAGAGTGGCTCGCCCCGCGCCTTGAGGCTGCAGGATACCAGGTTTTCGCCGACATTCTGAATCTCGAAGGAGGTGAACGCTGGCGAAAAACATTGACCCGTACTTTGCAGGACCGGGCGGTAAAGCAATTGCTGATTTGCGCCGGAGATGGCTTGCATAAAAACGGCGTGCAGGAAGAAATTGGCATTGCAGCCGACGTCTCCCGCACGACCGGTGATGAAAAATTCACGATACCGCTTCGCGTTAGGAGCTTCCGCAAAGTCTTCGGCATGGGAGAACTACAATATCTGAACTTCGAGGATAGCTATGCGGATGGTCTCGCTGATCTGTTAGAGACGCTCGAAAAGCAGAACGTCCCAAAACTCAATGAACCTTTGATTCAGCCGCAATGGGAGCAGCACCGAAGGCGAAATGAGATCAGACTGGAAAACCGCGCCGAAACCCTGACCAGCAATTGGGTCGCGATCGAAAACGCGCCAGACGAGATCGCTTATGTCGCGCCGACTGGACCTTGCGATCGCGACAAGCTGAAAAGGCGCGCGAACAGCTTCGCTTTTCCCACTTATCCTCACTTATCTGGTTTCATCACCTTCGCTTCCCCCTTGGAAATGGCCGAGCATTTCGAGGGGTTCGGACCGATCAAGACGATTGCTACGAGTCGCCTTTCATCTTTCATGGAAAAGGGGTGGTCGGAACTCGACATAAAGAGTCGTGAAGCCAAAAATATTTTAGTCGCGCTATTCCGTCAGGCCTGGGAGCGACGTCTCTCTTCGATCGGGTTTCAAGAATATGGGTGGGCGAGCGGTCTCGGGCATCATGCCGCCCCCGCGCAGATTCGCATCAACGAACGCGTGGCATGGGGGCCAAAGGAAGGCAAGCGTAGGTCGGTTCTGCGGAACGTCGCAAAGGGGCGGGTTTGGTCCTACGGCGTGAGCGCAATTCCCAATCTCTATCCCTTCCCCCATTTCCGGCTCAAGGCTCGGGTTCTGTTTTCGGATATCAAGGAAAACGCTAAAGGAGATGAGGACCGTCAGGGCAGCATCATCGACGATAAGGAGAGGCAGCACCGTCATCGGCGCAGCGACTGCAAGGGCTGGAGGAACAAGTCCTGGCACGGTCGCATGATGGCGTTTCTGGAGCTTGTGGCGGGAGGCGATTCCTATATCTCACTTCCCATCGGCGCGGGCGGCAATCTCGTCCTCAACGTAATGCCTATACAGATGATTTCACCGGTGACGACACCGATCGTCCATGACGACGAGGACGCCGAAGAAACTGATCCCTCGACTCTGGCTGGCGATTTTGACCCCGAGGATGGGGATACCTCCGATGAAGAGGAGGCGCAGAAATGAAATTTGACGTCGTTACGCCGAGACTTATTCACCTCCCGGAACCAGCTCTCTCATTCGGTTTCGGTCAATCGACGGACCATCCCAAAGACGGGCTATATCTCTACGGACCCCACAAAGCGGATGATCGCAACAAGGTCATCACCATAGGCGTCATCGGCACAACAGAGGGACTGGAATATTTCCGGCGCTGGGGGCGCAGCGTGCTCGGCGATGTGCTCGTGCCGCCCCCAAAAAAGACGGACAAGGAACATCGTCTCCATCTCAGCAATTTTCCGGGGATGCCTGCGGCCTTTGGTGTTAGCTTCGACCCCCGAGACTTCATTGAATACGTGGTCGACGGCGACAAGATTGAGACAACCACAGCCCTGCAAAACCACCATGAAGCGGTCGCCCAGACAGTTGAAGTTTTTCTCGAACGCGTTCGCCATCATGACGAAAACGAAGAAAGACGTCCCGACGTCTGGGCGTTTGTCCTGCCAGAAATTATCTATACGCGTTGCACACGCCAGGCTCGGCGCAGCGGCGTGACTCTATCTCCTGGCGAATATGTGAAGCGTCAGAAGCAGCGCAGCAACTTGCCGCTTCTGGAAGATGTAATCGATCTTACGAAAGAAGACATCTTCGATGACGTTCCGGACTTCCATCGTCAGGCAAAAGCCAAGCTTCTGAAGCTGGGCTACACTTCGCAGCTCGTGCGGGAAACAACGCTTGCGCCGGAAGCATTCACAAATGCCCACGGCTATCCTATCCGCGGTGTCCAGGATGCAGCCACAATTGCCTGGAATCTGGCTACTGGTCTCTACTACAAAACGCAGGCCGAACCGCCGTGGAAGATCGCTAATATGCGCGATGGCGTCTGCTATGTTGGGCTCGTCTTCAAGAACCTCCCAAATGACAGGAACAATCATGCATGCTGCGCGGCACAGATGTTTTTGTCAGAAGGCGACGGGATCGTCTTCCGTGGAGCAAATGGCCCTTGGCAAACGGAAAACGGCGAGTTCCACTTGAAGAGCACCGCCGCCCGGGATCTCATCGGCAAAGTCCTTGAGACGTATGAGGAGAAATTCGGCGCACCCCCAAAGGAACTCTTCATCCACGGGCGCGCTGGATTTTCGAGCGAAGAATGGCGCGCCTTTGAGGCAGCCGCTCCCAAGGAAACGAATATCGTCGGTGTTCGAATTAAGACGACGACCGGCCAGGTGAAGCTGTTCCGGGACGGAAAGTATCCAACCTTGCGCGGCACGGCCATGATCCTCGATCAGAATAACGCCTTCCTCTGGACATCCGGCTACGCACCGAGATTGGACACATACATTGGTCCAGAAACGCCAAACCCTCTGAACGTGACTGTACTAAAGTCATCCGGCGAAAGACCGGATATTGAAACGGTGCTGTCCGACATCTTGGCGTTGACGAAAATCAACTACAACGCCTGCAACTACTCGGACGGCCTGCCCGTCACCATCCGATTCGCGAATAAAGTCGGTGACGTTCTGATTATGGGTAGCGCGAGAGGCGGCGGAAAGCAGCCGTTCAAATTCTATATCTGACGGAGAACATGAATGGTCTATGTAAATGGAACCGCACATATCCGTCACGCTCAGAGCGGTCAGGTCTATGAGATTGATGCCGACATGCTCGACTTCGAAAGCGTCTCCAGTGAAGAACGCAGCATGGGACCGGAAACAGCCTATTCGGCAGTCGTTGAACATCCGGAGCTTGGGCAGCTCACCTGGTCGATTTGGGAATATCCAATAGGCGCAGAAAATTATCGCGAGACCGATGTCGGCCCGCATGAATTGCTGAACAACCTTGAGTTTGGACTGGAACACGAACCGCCAGACCCGGACGAAGACGGCGACGAAAGAATAGACGAAGAAGACCGACAGGCGCAGATAGACGCGCTGGTTGAATGGTTCTTTGAGCGTTATGAAGATCCGGCCCAGCGGCTACCCTATATCAGCGCCGAAGGCGGCTACCAATGGATTTATGGCGGCCCTTACGATGCACGCGAGGAACTGGCTGAGAACTTCCCAGACTTGCCCGACGACGTCATCGAAGCTGCTGTCGATGAAATCGAATCTGACGGATTGACGGATTGGGCACCCGTCGCAAGTGCCGAGGACTATGATCAGTATGAGGACAACGAGCCGGATGATTTAGAAGTTTCCGCAATCGCGCGCGACCTTGAAGATTTAATTCAAGGCCTTCCAGAGGCCGTTGCTGAGCCAGCGTTTGAGGTCGGCGGTGATGGCCTGATCCATATGGCGATCCCTCCTGATGCGACGACGCCGGATGCGAACAACCCTTTGCTCGATGAGTTACGTGAGGCAACGCAGGATTTACTACACGAACTCAATGGAACGAATGCGCATACGGATCTTCTGAATGCCGTGCAGCGCTATCACGCTACCATCAGCGCTGATTCGATTTCTATTTCGCAGGTTTATTCTCGCGGCATACGGCTGGCGAACGTCGGTGAGGCAACCGAAAAAGCGATCGCGCGGGACTATCTTCCGTCATTCCCGTTGAGTGTTGAGGCGCATCTGTCCTCTGTGCTGGACCTGAACCGCGCTTACATTATGGCCCACCCGGAAGGACGCAGGATCGCCGAGAATTCTGCCGCCTATCAACGGACGCCATCAGATACAGAAGCAATGCGAAGGGCCGCGGATGATTTTGCCGATGCCGTTGCCAGTGCACGAAGCCTGTTTGCCGATGACGTCCGCGAACTCGTTGTACAGGCATCGTCGCAGATAGGGCACGGCCCCCAGCCAGGCCGGTCGAATCAGAACGCCGCACACACGTTCGGCAACCTGACTCGGTTCATTCTAAAGCAAGTTGGGACCGCAGCCTTGTTCACAGGCGCCGCTCTCGGCGGCGCGGCAATCACGGGAAGTATTCCGGGCGGGGCGTTGGCTGCAACCGGAACCGAGTACATCAATTTATGTTGGAGCTTTTTGGTCGCAAACGCATCCGCCCTTCACGCGATTGCCGCCTCCTTTGGCGCAGACTTGTCCTGGATGTCGTCTGCTGCGCACATTCTCGAGCGACACAAAGCGCAAAAGCCTGACTCATGATTTTGCGGAGCCGCCGACTGCCCAGAGTACATTTTCGCGATCAAACAACTCCATCACCCGAGGATCAAACGGGTGGATGATCTTGAGCAGTTCGTCACGCCGATACTCAAGCGAGCCACCGTCGCCATAGACGGGTCTTGTCGTCTTGTGGCCCATGAGCAGGCATCGCAGGCCGTAGTCGATATTGGCTTCCTGCATGCGTTTCTCGAAGGCGTGGCGGAATGAGTAGATCTTGTGGTCGGGCGACTCCAGCAGGCCGCGATTGCGGAAGTTCTTCATCATGTTGGCGGAGAAAAGCTCGCCCTTGTCGTAGTAGTGGGCAAAGGCTTTCGGCGCCGCGCGCTTTGCCGCTTCGAGTGCGATGCCGACCAGCGGAATGTCCCTCTCGGAGGTGTCGGTCTTCACTTCGCGGTCCGTCCGTGCGCGGATGGAGATGTAGGGCACCGGCTCATCAATGTGAAAATCTTCAACGCGTAGGTTGATGATCTCACTCGGTCGGCATCCTGTCTCGATCAGCATCAGCGTAATGAGCTGCAGTTCCGGCCGCCATTTACGGGTAGCACCCGGCGCAAGAATCTTCTCCCGCACCCAGTTGGATGAGAATGGCGGCACTTCGGTTCTCGCCTTCGCCTTGAAGTGCATATTGCGGAAGGGGTTCGGACGTTCCTCTTCGCCAATGTGCTTGAAGTAATCGGCATAGAGCGAACGGATATTGCCGATGTGACGGTTAGCGGTGTTAGGCGCGACCGGCTTTGCGTTCTGATCCTTGGGTCTGACCTGTTTGGCCCAGTGCTTCTGGTAATTGAGCGCGAGGTCACGGGTGATCTCCTCAAGGGCAATGTCACCGGCAAAGTCGATAAAATACTGAACTGAGGTTCGCTTAGTTTTCTCCCACGATGCGCGTTGGTTCGGCGATTTGTACAGCTGCGCGTTGTACGCGATCTCGTTCACATAGACTTCGAAAGCCTCGGACACGCTGACAGTCGGTTTCGGCGCGCCGCCAAGCAGCGCTTCGGCGTCCCGCACTTTGGGGATTTCGGCGGGCCCTGCGTTCTGATGAACCGCAAGCAGCCGTGCCAGCGCCTCTTCAAGCGGCGCAACAGTCGCGAGATGGTCGATGGGCTGATAGGTGAAGCCGCTCGCCAGCGCCTTGACGGTCGCCATGCGATAGCGGCGACGAACGGCCTCCGAAGTTTCCCGACTGGATGAGGGCCCGACCTCTTCGGCGATCTTCAACGATGCCCAGTAATGGTCATCGGCTTCGGCCAGCAAGTCGCGCTTGTAGCGAGCCTGGTCGATTGAAGTGGTCCCCAGCGATTCCTTGATCCGCTTGCGCGAATCAAGGTGCGCGAACTTACTCGGCACACGGCGGTTATACCACCAGACGCGGCCTCGCTGTTCGAGGTAGGAATTGTCGTCGACGCGCTTCATGACGCCGACCATTGGTCCACAATCTGGTCCCATTTTGGTCCACAGATTCCGGCCATTTTATGCAAAGCGAAGCAAACGAGATCAAAAATATCGTTTAACTTCAATGCTTTACACGGAAACCATTTCGAGAGAAATGGCGCGAGTGACGGGGC
>NZ_DFME01000078.1:0-25596 GCF_002375605.1 Hyphomonas sp. UBA3601
ATCGCCATCGACATGGCAGCCGCCCTGGAAGATGCCGGTTTCTGCGTGGTCGGTCCGGTGGGATCTGTTTACGAGGCGATGAAACTCCTGGACGAGCAAGTGTGCGATTGCGCCGTTCTGGACATCAACCTTGCAGGCGAAACCTCAGCGCCCCTGGCAAGTCGCCTGCTCACAAGCGAAATTCCTTTTGTGACCGTGTCTGGCAACACACAAGAATCGATAACTGAAGAATTCAGTCAGTCACCTTTCCTGTCAAAACCAATTGTGACGAGTAAGCTGTTGTCGAAACTGTCGACAATCCTGCGCGAGCCTGACCACGTGGTCAGTTAAGAAAAATCACATCACGAAAGAATCGAATTCCGTTTTCAGCAGAGGCGCTTCAACAGTTATCTGAAGGCCATCCTCCGTGATCGTGCGAGTTGAAACCAACTTTGGAAACATATCGAACAACCGCGTTCCGAAGCCAACCCGTTTCGGGGGCTGAATGCCGGGGACGCCGGTTTCGGTCCACGTAACATACAACGTATCGCCCTTCAGGGTCCACTCTACGGTCAGATGCCCGGTCGGCGTGCTGAAGCAACCGAACTTTCGCGCATTCGCCGCCAGTTCGTGCACGATCAGTGCCGCGTCCTTGCTGCCTTTCACCGACAGGATCGTATCGTTGCCTTTCAGCGTGTAGCGCTCGCTGCCCCGGCCCAGCATCCCGTCGAGTTCCTCGATCATGATCTTGCGCAGGCTGAGACCCGTCCAGTCATTTCGGGTGAGGTTGGAATAGACCCGGCTCATGGAGACAAGCCGCTCATTGAAGTCATCGACAAATGTGTCGACGCTTTCAGCGCTCTCTCCTGAAATACGGGAGGTCGCCATGATGACCGAAAACATGTTCCGGATCCGATGAGCCAGTTCATTTTGCATGAAGTCATTCTGGCGCTGCAACTCCATTTGGGCGGTAATATCCTCGGCCCGCTGGATCATGTGGGTCACGACACCATCATCATTCCGGTAGGGGTCCTGAACGGCCTGCCACATTCTGGTTTGAACCGTGCCATCCGGCTGTTTCAAGTCGTAGGGCTGTGCTTCCAAACGGGTCTGCACGCCCTCAAACACCCGACGAAACTTCGCCTCAACGGGATCTTGACGTTCTTCGACATCCGGGAAAATCTCAAAGATGTATTTCTGCCGAATACTTGCCCATTCCGTATTGGTCGCAGTCAAATATGCCTTGTTCGCATACACAAAGCACAGGTCCCGATCGAGCACCATCAACGGAACCGTCCACCTGTCAGCGACCTCACGGAAACTCAAATCTCCGGTGATTTCCTGCGTCTGGGAATCCTGATCCATGACATCCTCACTGGACTGCGTAGAAGGTCTGCACCCTCGCGCACTTCCGTTAACCTTGAATGACCAAATAGGGCCAATGTCAGCGCACTTGCCCTTGCCGCTGCGAGGTTTATGACTGTCGGAATGCCTTCTGAATCGCCCCCCTCCAATGATGTCGCCCTGTCCGTATCTGATCTCGCCGCAAGCCTGAAACGGACTGTGGAGACCAATTACGATCATGTCGTCGTGCGCGGTGAGCTCGGCCGGGTCACAATTGCGCGTTCCGGCCACATGTATTGTGACCTGAAGGATGAACGGGCAGTCCTGAACACTGTAATGTGGAAAGGCCAAGTGAGCCGCCTGCCCTTCAAGCCCGAAGAAGGACTTGAAGTCATCGCTACTGGCCGACTCTCCATTTATGAGGGGCGCTCAAATTACCAGATGATCGCCGCCTCCATGCGCCCGGCTGGCGCGGGGGCGCTCATGGCGCTGCTGGAGGAGCGGAAGAAGAAATTCGCTGCCGAAGGCCTGTTTGCCCCGGAACACAAGAAGCCTTTGCCCTATCTGCCTCGCACAATCGGCGTGGTCACCAGCCCGACCGGCGCAGTCATCCGGGATATTCTGCACCGCATCGGGGACCGCTTCCCGGTTCGCGTCATCGTCTGGCCGGCGCTGGTTCAGGGCGACAACGCCGCAGGCCAGATCACAGCGGGAATCCAGGGCTTCAACGCCATGACTGGCGCCGACCGACCCGACGTGCTGATCGTTGCGCGCGGCGGGGGCTCGATCGAGGACCTCTGGCCGTTCAACGAGGAAAATGTCGTCCGCGCGGCCTTCAACAGTGAGATCCCGCTGATCTCTGCCGTCGGTCACGAGACCGACACGACCCTGATCGACTATGTATCTGATGCACGCGCGCCCACTCCGACCGGCGCGGCAGAAATCGCGGTACCGGTTCGCTCCGAGCTGCTGCTGACAACCGGCGAACAGGGTGAACGCCTCAAGCGCGCCTTGGCCCGCCGCACCGGGCAGGCCAGGGACAAGCTGGCTGCGGCACGCCTACCCCGACCAGAAGCCTTGCTTCAACCCAAACGCCAACGCCTGGACTATGCCAGCGCCAGCTTGCCCAAGGCCGCGCTCGCCCTCGTCCAGACGGCCCGCCTTCGGCTGTCTCGGCTCGCGATTAGTCCGGCCAGCCTGAAATCGGACATACGCGCGTCGAAACAGCGCCTGCGCGACACAGCTGTTCGCGCCCGCCCGGCACTGGCCCGGTTGATCGAAACCCGACGCACCGCCCTCGCCTCTCAGGGAAAGTTGCTTGAGACCCTATCGTATCAGTCCACACTGAAGCGCGGTTACACTATTGTGCGCGACACGAACGGAAACCTGATCCGTTCGGCCAGTTCTGCTGCGGCGAGCGACGCTTTCAAGATCAGCTTTGGCGATGGTGACGTAATCGCTCACCCGGATGGATCCAGCCCCCCAACGGCAGCAAAGCCTGCCAAAGCGAAGCCCAAGGGCGATCAAGGCTCCCTGTTCTAGCTTTCCGGCGCTGAATGCCTCCTCACAACTTCCGCGGTGATTCCCTCACTGCGCTGCCAGATTGTTAAGCAAACGTGCACGGTGTGACAAAATGGCTTCACTTGATCGCCTGCGCCATAGTTGGAAATTGTTCATCCGTATACCTCTTGCACGTATCAACAATCTAACTTTCCAGAAGTTTTCGTGACAATCTCGTTGAATTTATCGCGCTCCGCGCGAACGCCTGTTCTGCAGTATTTGCTGTAGCAAAACTTTCATTTGAGCCCATTCACCCTGCTGAGTACCCAGCGCGCGACAGCGCACGGGGCGCCTTCACAATGGGTTCAATCATGAAACATGCATACCTTTCCGCGACGGCCGTGGCCGCGCTCAGCCTTTCCGGGCAATTGTCCGCTCACGCACAGGAATCGGGAGCCGAACAGACTCGCCACCTACAGGTCGTCACCGTCACCACACAAAAGCAGCAGCAATCCTTGATTGATGTGCCAATTAACGTCTCGGTCGCCGACCAGGACTTGATCGACCTGCTGGCCGCAGACGACTTCGAAGATCTCGGAAACTTTGTTCCGGGCTTGCAGGTTCAGGCCCAGAGCCTCAACGCGCCGAGCTATTCCCTGCGCGGCGTCGTCTCAGATGGCGGCACGCCTCGCGTTGCCATGTTCCAGAACGGTGTTGCCATCGGTAATGTGTCGTTCGCCACCAACCTTGCCATTTATGACATGGAACGGGTCGAAATCGTCAAAGGCCCACAAGCGACCCTGTTCGGCCAGGGCGCCCTGGTCGGCGGTGTGAACTTCATCCAGAACCGCGCCTCTCTTGACGGAAATTCCGGCAAGGTCAGCCTCGAAGGTGGCGATTACAGCTCGGTGCGCGCGGAAGGTCACTACAACTATGTGCTCAGCGACACACTGGCACTGCGCGTAGCTGGACAGGTCAAGAATATGGACGGCTATGTGCCGAACACAGCCAACTCACCCGACCTGATGGGTCAGGACACGCTGGCCTTGCGCTCCGCATTGCACTGGGAGCCGACCGAAAAGCTCCGCGCCGACCTGTTCGTCAACTATCAGGATGACGACTCCACCGGCACGCAGTTCACCTCCGGCTTCTTTGAAGTGAACGGGAAAGTCGACCCGTTCGGCGCCACCGCCATGAACGTCAATGACGATCAGGTCCGCGGCAAGCTCGGCAATGACCGCGAGCTGTTTTATGTCACCGCCAATGTGGAATACGATCTCAATGATGCCTGGTCGCTGACCTCGCTCACTGACTATCGCAACCTGTTCTCGAACGAAGCCTGGGATTCCGACGGCGCCGCCTTCAATCTTCTGCAATTCTACCAGGGGCGCCAAGCGAATACGTTCAGCCAGGAACTGCGCCTGAACTATGATGATGGTGGCAAACTGTCCGCCTTCTTCGGAGGCAATTACTTTACGGTCAGCGGCAAGGACGAATTGATCTTCTCAACCGACGAAGCCTATGCGCAGTCCCTGTTTGCGCCGTCTCTCGCTGCCGCTGTGGCCCCCGGCGCGTCTGTCGAGCAATTGGGTGCGCAGCTGGCCTTTCTTGGCCTGCGCGGCGGTGAAAACCTCGGCAGCTTTGATACGCCGCTTCAGTATTCCATGCTCGCCTTCCTGCTGGGGGGCAGCATTGTTCCGCTCTATGACGAACACCTCGAGCAACAGGTCGCGACCTATGGACGTGACACATATGATCTCTTCGGCGACGTGACCTATCAATTGACCGACCGGCTCGAAGTCACCGGTGGTCTTCGCTACACGCAAGAGGAATTGTCGGCCAGTACGCGCGCAGCGATCCTGAAGTCCAACCCATATCTTGGTGGCCTGAACGGCGTGACGATGGGCCCGAGCATGCTGCTCAGCGCAGCGACGTTGAATAACGAAGCCTTCGGGTCCGCTGATACGGATGGCGCTTTCACCTGGCGCCTGAACGCGGCCTACCGTGTCTCTGAAAACGTGAACGCCTGGGTTGCCTATGGTCGTGGCCGCCGCCCGGAAGTGCTGTCAGCCTCTGGCGCGGACTATAATGTCATCGACGCGGAAACGCTGGACAATATCGAGGCTGGCTTCTTTGGTCGTTTCTGGGACAACCGCTTCCAGATGACCAGCTCGGTCTATTATGGTGAGTACAAGGACTTCCAGACCACACGCTTCGACCCTATCCAGGGTATCTTCATCACCGAGAATTCGGGCAATGCCACCCAGTATGGCCTCGAATTCGATGGTCAGGCCCTGATCACCGACAATATCCGCCTGCTCGGCACCTATGCCTACACGCATTCGGAATATGACGACGAAGATGACAATGGAAACCCGCTGCAGTTTGCCGGCAACAGCTTCCGCATCAGCCCGGAGCACAGCTTCTCCCTCGCAGCCGACATCACCATCCCGGCTGGCGAGCGCGGCGACTTCTCGATCGTACCGAGCTATGTCTGGAAAGATCATCACTATTTCGAAGATGACAATGGCTACGACTATGCGGCGGACGGCGCGGGCGGCTTTGCTCGTGTGCGTGAATCCTATCCGGACGGAACCTTTGTGGAAGAAGAGCAGGACGCCTATGGCGTCGCCAATCTCCGTCTCGGTTTTGACAGCGCAGATGACGCATGGGGCGTCTATGTTCTCGGCGAGAACATCTTCGATGAGGAATACCTGATCGACGTTGGCAATACCGGCGGTGCGTTCGGCCTGCACACGATCATCCGTGGCAAGCCGCAAATGTTGAAAGCTGGCGCCTACATCAAGTTCTAGGCGATTGACCCACCGGGGCGGACCCGTGTTCGCCCCGGATTTCCCACACAGGAATCATTCCATGAGAAAATACCTGATCCTTGCCAGCCTGTTTCTGGCCGCCTGCAACCAGGCGGCAGATACGGTAGCGCCTGCCGAATCTCCGGCGGAGACAGACACAAATGGCGCCGCCGAGACTGAAGCGTCCGCTGCTTACAAGACGCTCGACGGCACGCCGCCAATCATTATTGCGCATCGCGGGGCCAGCGGCCTGTATCCCGAACACACGCTGAAAGCCTATCAAACGGCCATTGATCAGGGAGCTGACTTCATAGAGCCGGACCTGGTGATGACAAAGGACGGCGTGCTTGTTGCCAATCATGATGGGTATCTGTCTGACACGACAAATGTCTCCGAACATGCGGAATTTGCCGATCGCAAAACCGTTCGCAAGACTCCGATGGGGGATCTTGATGACTGGTGGTCGGATGATTTCACACTGGCAGAACTGAAAACGCTGAAAGCCATCCAGCGCGTCGAAGGCCGCTCGCATGAGCATGACGGCCAGTATGACATCGCGACCTTTGACGAAATCATTGATCTGGTTCTCGAAAATGCTGAAGCAGGCCGCCCGGTCGGCCTGCACATCGAAGCCAAATGGCCCGCGAACTTCTCCGCTGCCGGGCTCGACATGGTCGACCCAATCCTCAACACGATCAGGGAACGCGGCCTGGTCGAAGCAGGCATTCCGATCTTCATACAATGCTTCGAGCCGACCTTCCTCGCCCAAGTCGCTGCCAAGAGTGACCTGCCTTTGATCCAGAACCTTGTCGGCCCGCCCTATGCCGCACTGCTGGGCCTCGACATGAAGCTGGAAGATATCCCCACAATGGGCGTCGGCGCTCACAAGGCGATGATTCTCACGCCGGAGGGCGGCACGACCGATTATGTCGCCCGTGCCCATGAACTCGGGAAAATCGTGCACGTCTACACCGTCCGCGACGATGAGCCCGCTGAAGGCTTCGACTCTGCGGAACAGGAACTGAAAGTCCTGATCGAGGCGGGTGTTGACGGCATCTGGACTGACTATCCCGAGACGGCAATCAATGTTCGCGACGAGGCTGAGTAGTCGCTGAAGAAACAAGCACGGCAGAAGCCGGGCCTACTCCCTGACGGGGCTGGCGATCCAGAAGGGTCGTCAGCCTCCGCCTACGGATAAGTACGCACTTGCCAGATTCCGCAAGATTCGGTATCCCGTCCGCATGCACAAGACCGCGACACGCTTCCAACAGCAGATTCAGCTTTCCAAGCTGGCGCATGCTTGTGCCTGGCGAATGCCCTGCTGACGACCTATCGTTACAGGGTGATCGACCGACAAGCCCCGCCACCCGGCGGGGCTTTCGTTTGGGTCCCGCCAAACTTTGAAGGAACTGGACCATGAGTTTTGAAACCGATGCCCATATCAAGGCGCTGACCAAGGCGTTCCGCGCTTGCACGCTGCCCAAGGAAAGATGGACCCACGCCGCCCATTGGGCCGGCGCGCTCTGCCTGCTGTCCGAGGATGAACACGCCGCTTTCCGTGACATGCCGGGAATGATCCGCGCCTTCAACGAATCTGTCGGCGGCCAGAACACCGACTGTGAAGGCTATCACGAGACCATTACCATCGCCTCACTGCGCGTGGCGGCCCATGCCCTGACAAGCGCGCCCGACGGCATGCCCCTGCATGAAATCCTGTCGCGCCTTCTGGCCGGTCCCTATGGAAAGCCCGACTGGCTGCTGGAATACTGGCGAAAGGATACGTTGTTCAACAAAAAGGCCCGGCGCGAATGGATCGAGCCGGACCTCAAGGATTTGCCATTCCCAAACGCACCCGCATAGCGCGGGTGCCGTCAGGGGCATTTATTTGATGTCTTCTTCCAGCACCGTCATCTGGAACTGGTAAGAGGTCTCGCCCTCGTCCACATCCTTGTAAACAACGGCCAGAAATTCGGCGCCGAGATAGCATTCGACGGAATCATCGGTCTTGTCGCGGGCGACCAGGCGCAGGCCCGGATGCAGTTTTTCCTTGAGATAGGCTTCAAGGCGCAGCGTTTCTTCGCGCTCCATAATCGGGCTCCTTCAGGTCTTTTGGTTCGCGGCGCAACGTAGAGGTTTTCGATACGGTTGCAACCGCCATGCCTGTAAATCAGCTGCGCTCTGCTTCCAGCGCGCAATGGGCCGAAAGGCTTTCCAGCACAGTCTCGAACCGGCTCGGAAGCAAGCGCTGAAGTTCCGGCTTGTCGATCTGGTTGCACTCCATCAGGGACAGCACCATCGCGGTCTCATCCTGGATCATTTCCATATTTTCCAAAGCTTCCCGGCTCGCACCGGCCTGACGCAGGGCGATACCATTCTCGCGCGCAGCAATATGGCGAACCGTCAAATTCCAGGCGAGCGGAAGGATGTCGTCGATCCGCTTGGTATGGTCCAGCGCCGCAGGCCAATCCTCATCCAGAATGTGAATGAAACCGATATTCTCTTCAGTATAGGCAACGCCAACTTGTGTCGCGCCCCGCTCGGCCCGGATACGCGCGGCGATGCGAAGTTCCGACAAGGCTTCCTGCAGGGCTTCTTCATAGAGGCGCCCTTCCGGCAGCTGGCGTTGGGCAGCAAGGGCCACCAGAGTTGTCCCGACGCCGTGATGCGCCATCTGTTCCTGTTCCAGCGTGATGTCTTCAGGATCGGCCAGGATCAAATGCGCCGCCTCGCTGAAGGCCCGATAGGCCAGCAACGCATCCCCACGCTTGCGCAGGCACTGGCCTTTCCAGAGAAGCAGCATCGGCTCATCCAGATCACGGGCACTCGCCTGGTTCACATAGTCCACGACGGTGGAGCAGCCACCATTCCAGACAAGGGACGCATCATTGGCATCGCGGTATTCCAGCATGGCGAGCCCCGCTGCCCCGATCGCCTGATCGGATAATTGCTCGGCATCCATGAGTTGCTGAAAGGCTGCGCGAACATCGCTCGACTCAACCTCACCGCCCCAGTCGTTCAATGCAGCTTGCAGCAGCAGGTGCTCTTCATCCTTCAGCAGGCGAACTTCCCCATCATCGGCGCGCAGCACCATGCTGACCACTTGGGACGTCACATCATTCATCGTCTTCCCAAGCACATGGCTGCGCGCGATAGAGATGGCGCGGTCCTTGTAAGCCGCAATCTGGCGGGCAGATCCGGCCTGTTGGAGTTCGCGGGAAAGCTCGCCCTGACGACGGGCAGACTCATTCTCTTCGCGGATAGCCACCAGCTGAGCCTGCGTCGATTCCCGCTGGCGGCTGGCTTCCCCTGCCACAATGCGCAGGTTTATCTCGTTGAGGCGCGCTTGATAGGCATATTCGGATTTCAGCCCCTGTAGCGCCACATAGAAATAGATCACGCTGCCGACCGCGATCGCCGCCGCCGTCACCAGCAGAACCGCCAGTGCCCGGATCAGGAAGCGAAAGGCTTTCTGCTCGCCTTGCAACTCACGAAGCAGGTCCAGTGACGTAACCGGGGTCTTGCCGATATCTGATTGCGGGCTCATGCTGGGCTCCTGTGAGCGAGAATGGGCGTGTCGGCTCCGTCCCAGACAGTTGGTCCGAATACGGGCTCCAACAGCAGACGAAGGCCGGTGTCCGCATCATCCTCCCGAATGAACGCCTCGGCGATCAGGAGTTTGATCCGCATCTGCCGTTTGCGCCACATGCGCAGCGCCGCGCCAATGGCGGTCGCCACGAAAAAATTGGACGCGCCGATCATGCGTTCCGGATTCTCCGCAAACAAATCCTCACCGAATGGCAGGGGATAATGCCCGAGCAGAGTGGAGATGAAGACACTGAAAGATACGAGTGCAATGAAGATCGCCCCGAGCAAGAGATAGCGGTTGAGCCGCGCCTCTGCCTTCAATTCAGCCCGGTGGTGGCTGATCAGGGGGCTGATCGTTTTCATCCGCTAGTCCCCGTCCCTCGCCACTCGGAAGCCGATCCCGTCATCGCGCCCAGTGTCCGGAAACCCGTCACGAAACGCCGAGCGCACATAGGAGGGCACCTTCTCCCAACTGCCACCCCGTACCGCTCGGGTGCGGCATCCCGGTTCGTCATAAATGGTCGCCGTGCCGAACCGCCCCAGATAAGACCGCACGCTGCAATCGGCGATCCATTCGGCGACATTGCCATGCATCTCGTGCAGGCCGAAAGCATTCGGGGGATAATAGCCCGCAGGCATCGGACGGCGTGGCCATGTGCCTTTGGGGCTGCCATTATAGACCCGTGATGCGTTGAAATTTGCTTGTGAGTCGCTGAGCGTCTCGCCGGTATGGAAAGGCGTGGTTGTGCCCGCCCGCGCCGCATATTCCCACTCGGCCTCGCTCAACAGGCGATAAGGCTCGCCCTCCACGCGAGTGTTCAGCCAGTCGATATAGGCCATCGCCTCAACCCAGGTGATATTGATCACCGGGATTGCTGGTTGCTGCCACTGATCGCTGCGTGTTTCGTCGCTCGCTTCATTGCCAACGCACCCTCCGGCCGCGATGCACGTATTGATCTGCCCCCAGGTGATCTCGGTTGCGGAAGCCGCAAAGGGTTCAATCGTGGCGCGCCATTGTGGGCCTTCATTATCCTTGCGCTCTTTCTCTCCGTCAGGTGAGCCCATCAGGAATTCGCCACCCGGAATGGCCACCATTTCCGGGCAATCGGGGCAGTCCCGGAACTTGCGTTCGGAAATGTCCCCGCCCAGTGTGGCCGCATTGAAAGCCGCTGCGCGAAGCAGGCTGGAAACTTCCGTGAAGGCGGGCGTTGAAGCGCCGCCGCCTGTCTCTGCCGTGGCACCGCCTGCGCTACGCGCGGACGAGTTGCGCGCGCCATGCGGTGGCAGGCGGGGCGAGTTGCTGATCGGCGCCGGCTCGGGCGCTGCGCCGCCATCACATCCAGCAAAGCAGAAATCAGCGCCTGTAAGGCCGGAATTGTAGAAAGGAGTCTGCAGGCCGTTGGTGGACTGGTTCACGCGATCCGCGACACGTTTGAAAACCTGTTCAGCGATCAGATTCTGCTGACCAATTGTCTCGGCCAGCGCCAGAGCAAAGGTCGAATTTCCGCCCTCGCCATCATAGGCGACATAGCCGGGCGCCGTGGAATAGGAAATGAGCAGGCCGCGCGCAGGCTTCACCTCGGCCAGTCCGCCGGCAGCGCTGCGCGTTGCGCTGGGCAACGGATTGTCGCGACAGGCATCGAGAATGACGAAATTCACCGCATTGCCGGCATGCTCAACATAGCGCAGTGCATCCCCAAGACGTGGCGCCTGTCGCCATATGTCCTGCTCTGAACGGGCATTGGCGTCCACCGGAACAAGATAGTTCAGCCCCTGCGACTGCACGCCATGCCCGGCATAATAGATCAGGCCGACGGAGGCCGGTCCGCCAGCTTTGAGCCGCGCGCCATGACTGGCAAAGGCCTGCTCCATTTCTTCTTCACTGCCATCCAGCACCAGATCGACAGAAAAGCCGACCTTGCCGAGCGTGTCCGCCATGAGCCGGGCGTCTCTTGACGGATTGGCGAGCTGCCAGCCGGTCTGCTGGTAGCCTGAATTCCCTATGATCAGGGCGTATCGAGGGGGATCGCCGCTTTCGGCCAAGGCAAATGGGCCCAGTATCAGGCATAGGAAAGCTGTCAGTACGGTCCGAAGCATTGCGGGCGTCCCCTTCCGCTGGTCGCTACATCGTCCCCCGAGCGCGCAGTGTTAACTAACCCCAATTCCCGGTTTGAGAAAAGGGGTCAGCTGGACCGATTTGCCAAAAGCCGGATCAGGCCTTGCCGGGACGTTGGGCAGCTTCCGGCTGTACCGCCAGCAATTTTGCCTGTCCGACCCAGTCATCGCGCTGGATACGGCCCTTGAAATGCTCGAGCTTGTCATCGACCCACTTGATCTCGTCCGGGCCCCATTCGGCAATCTGCCAGAAATAGAACACGCCGATTTCATTGAGCAATTCGGCCAGCATCGGGCCAATCCCGTTGATGCGCTCAAGATCGTCATCCTGACCGAAAGCGGCGCTGACCAGCAAGTTCGCCTTGTCATCCGGCCGACGGGCCGCCGCGATGGGATCGACGCCTCGGCGAACCTCAACTGTGCGGACGGTTTCGGCTGCAGCCGGAGGAGGAGGGGGTGGAGGCGGCGGTGGTGGCGCAGCCGGAGGCATTTCGGCTTTGGGCGTGAAATGCGCCTGAGACAGCGGCACGCGCTGGCTATAGTCGATTTCGGTGCGCGAATAGGCCGTTTCCTGCAGGGTGCGCACCATATGGTGCATCGCGGCCATGCCATATTCGATGGAGGTCAACCGATCCTCGACGGCGCCCATGTTCAAGCGGGCCTCCATCTTGCGCAGCGAATTGGTGACGCTGGACAGGTCAGGATCCTGCAAGTTGAGGACAGATTCCTGAAGCGCAGCGAGACGACGTTCCAGCGGCGCAACATCGGGAAGCGACTGCATGTCGATGCGGAGCGCTGCCATCGACGATTCGAAGTTGGCGAGACGCGCTTGGATTGGCGTCAGGTCTACGGGCGTACGGTCCATCACCGACACATGGGCTTCGAGCGCCGCCAGTTTCGAATGCAGCGCTGCGGTGCCCCCCTCAAGATCGGCAAGTTTGTTATGGGTGATCCGCACATGGTCAGGTGCGCTCTTCATGTCACGCTCGATCTGGCGAAGCGTTTCAGTAACCGGACCCAGGTCAACTTCGGTCTGGGACAGCTCACCAATGGCGGTTTCAAGACGGGCCAACCGGTCACGCAGGCTGTCGACATCCGGCACGCGCAGCGACGCGAGCGACGACGACAAGGTCTGCAGACGGATGGTCATGCTTTCATTGTCTGCCTTGCGCTGGGCATCCAGCCCTTCCGCAAATTCGGCGAGGCGCGCTTCCATCTGGCCAAAATCACTGCGAATCGGCTCAAGATCCGTCATCGGCACGTCGAGATTTTCGAGTGCCAGTTCAAGCCGGGCAAGACCGCTATGGATCGGTCCCAGATCAACTTCCGGCACTTCAGGAAATGCCGGCATTTCCTGTGGCTCTGAATTGACCAGAACGTTCACATTGTCCTCGATCCTCGACAGGCGCGCCTCCAGGCTTTCGAGGTCAGTGTTCTTCAACTGCCCCACAGCCATGTCGAGATCCGCCAGCCGCGAAATGACGGGGTCAAAGCTGGACCCGCTAGCGGTGAGCCGGGTCTCAATAGATTCAAGGCGGGAATTGATCGGAGATACGTCAGGGATGGGCAAAGCCGTCAGACGGTCGCCAAGACTGTGAATATTGGCGTGGAACTCATCTCGCGTGACAGGCGCGGGCAAACTCGAAAGCCGCTCCTCGATAGCCGCAAAATGCGCGAGCAGGTCATCGCGGGTCACACCTGACCGCATTTCCGAAAGCGCGCTGGTCTCCATCAGCTCTTCATAGCTCTCGGTGACATCCTCATAGCGATTGCGCATCCACCAATAGGCCAGCATTGCGCCCGCCAATGCGGCGAACAACATGAGCAGCAAGATCTGGATGAGAAGAAACCACATGATGTTTACTTTCGACGTATCAGGAGGAAATCATTCGGAAACACGGATCACCCGTATCTCTATTCGGCGGTTCAGGGCGCGACCCTGAGCGGTCGTGTTCGGCGCGACGGGGCTGGCATCGCCATAGCCGGTCGCGACCAGCCGGTTCTGCGGTACTCCCCGCGCGATCAGCGCGTTGCGGACTGCCTCGGCACGCGCCTGGCTCAACTGGCGGTTGGTTTCAGGCAGACCCGTGCTGTCCGTGTAGCCCGCAATGCGGAGCGAACCGGGACATGCTCGAACGGCTTCCGCCACATCATCCAGCAGACTGGCGCTTCCGGCTCCGATGACTGCGCTGGAGGATTGGAACTCGATCCGCGCATCACCCAGCAAGTCGGACAGCGAGGACTCGCAGGAATCCACGGCCTCACGTGAAATGATATCGACCGCCCCGACTTCGCCCATGGGGACAGGTGCCAGCGCAATGTCGCGGACCGTCGCCGCATCCGCAGCAGGCAGTTCACAGCTGAGCGAGAAGCGGTTTGTGTTGAAGCCCGACACACCGCGATCGCAACGCGAAACCGTGTCCACGCCGCGCAGGGCAATTTCGAGGAAGCCGTCGGGTGACGGGTCATTGGTGATAGACAAGCTGTCCTGCACGGACACGATGCGCGGCGGATCGATTTCCGTACGGGCCGCCGCGACTACCTGCTCCCGAACCGTATTGTTTGGCATGTCGCCGTCCAGCGTCAGCACTCCATTCGCGACCCGGAACGACCAGTTGATGCTGCTGGCGGAGGCCGTCTCGCCCAAACCAGCCCAGTCGAATCCGTCGCGCACGCGTGTGACGGGCCTTGCCATTCCGAGCAGGGTCGAAGCACGCGCCTCGCGCACCGCGGCGAGGGCTCCTTCGGCGGCCTGCCGACTTGGCGGGCGGCCTTCCAATGTCACCCACTGGCCGGACACACGCGGCCGGGCCCAGGCCGCATCAATATCAGCAAGTGCCTGAGCAGCAGCGCGTTCGGTTGAAAGCTGAATGACACCAAACGCAAATGGCCAGAGTGCAAACGCCATGAGCAAGCCCAACGCGATGATTGGCGCGCCACCATACGGGACAAATGGCAGCCGGTCGCTCTGTGCCCGACGCACCTTGCGCGTGCGCAGAAGCCGGCCTTCGGTGCTGGTGTTCTCACTCAAACTGCCGCCCTCGATTCACATGCAATCAACGCCCCACCCGATACCGGGCATTGCGCTAAACATTATCTGAAACAGAGGCGTGCAACAACATTCCGATCCCGAAATGAAACGCTGGTAGAGACAATAAAGCTGCCAAAACTTGCTACAATTCAGCCGTGACGAGAGTTGTATTCACCGCGAACGCCTGTCAGGCGAAACTTGGGATTACTTGCCCATCTCGTCGGGAATCGTCTGGTCCATGGTCTGGGCCGGATGACAGCAGGATGGACCGCTGACAATCCGGGCCGGAACGCCCGCAACGGTGCACTTGGCGGGCACATCTTTCAGCACGACACTGCCGGCCGCAACCTTGGCTTCGTCACCGATATGGATGTTGCCCAGAACCTTGGCGCCGACCGAAAGCAAGACACCCTTGCCGATCTTCGGATGGCGGTCGCCGACTTCCTTGCCTGTACCGCCCAATGTCACACCGTGCAGGAGCGAACAGTCGTCGCCAACAATCGCTGTTTCACCAATCGTGATGCCGGACGCATGGTCCAGCATGACGCCGGTACCGATGCGGGCGGCGGGGTGAATGTCGACGCCGAACAGTTCCGAAGCGCGGCTCTGGAAATGGAAGGCCAGCGTTTCACGGCCTTCGCGCCAAAGATGATTGGCGACGCGATAGGTCTGAAGCGCGAGGAACCCCTTGAAGTAGAGGAAGGGTTGAAGCATGCCCCGGCAAGCCGGATCACGCTCGAGAACGGCCTGCATGTCGGCTTCCGCCGCAGTCACCAGAGAGCGGTGTGTATCATAAGTATCACTAAGGATATGGCGCACCTGCTGGGTGCTCATGACCGGGCTCTTGAGCTTTTCAGTCAGATGAAATGACAGCGCCTGACACAAGGTTGAATGCGCCAGGATCGCGGAGTTCAGATAGCTCGACAGGGTCGGCTCATCCGCAGCAGCAGCGCGCGCTTCAAAACGCAGGCGGTTCCAGGCGGGCGCCGGGGCGCCGATATCCGGGTTCTCTGGCATGTCTCTTCCTTCCAGTCCCTGACTAAACGAGATGGGCGATTTTTGCCCGAGTGCAAGTGTTGGCAGCCAATTACTCAGCCGGCATTTCCGAGCGGTTAAACACATGACGCATCGCGGTGCGAACGGGTTTTGCTGTCGTGATGCGGAATATTGCGGGCGTGAAATACAGCGCCAGCAGCGCCGACCCACCAACTCCGCCTGAAATTCCCGCTGCCAGCGGCATCCAGAAAGAGTCCCCAGTCAGCAGGATCGGCACAAAACCACCCATGGTCGTCAGCGTCGTTGCCACGATGTGCCGGGTGGCATCCACGACCACTTCGCGCTGGGCAATCACATCGTCGGCCATCGCTGCGGGATTGGCTCTCAACAGGGACAAGACCACAATCGAGCCGTTGATCGCGATCCCGAACAAGCCAAGCCCGCCAATGATGGCGTTGAAACCAAATGGCAGATTGAACAGCCAGACGCCGAAGAAGGCGAAACCGAGCGACAAGAAACCGGAGGCAAGCACAAGCAGCATCATGCGGAACGAGTTGAACACAAGCATGATCGCGCCCGCCATCACCATGACAAGCGGCACACCTACGGCGGCAAGATTGCCAACCGCATCGCTGGAGTTTTCTGCCTCGCCACCGACGACGACTTCATACCCTGCTGGCACATGAAAGCCGGTTTCCGCGAAACGGGCCTGATAGTCTTCCAGCACCGGTGCCGGCAGTGTGTAGGGGTCCAGATAGGCCAGGATCTGATTCATCCGCTGGCCGTTCCGGCGCGTGATGACCGCTGTCTCCGGAACGAGCGTCACCTCGCCCAATGCGGAGATCGGTGTGCCTGAACCATTGCCAACCGTTGCCGAGCGCAAATCTGACATGCCGGACCGGCGCGACATCGGCGCGATGACTTTCACGGGCAATTCCTCGGTGCCTTCAAGGACCGATCCAGCCCGGACACCTTCGAGCTCTGCGCTAAGGTCTGCCGCAATATCAGTCAGGCGCTCGCCCGCCATTGCAGAGGCGGCTTCATCGGCCTGCAAGCGCATGGTCGGCGCGCCAAGCTCCAGCGAAGCCACGGTGTAGGTAACTCCGGGGGTTTGTCCGAGCACGGCGCGTGTCTGGTCCCCAATCATGTTCAACGTGTCAAAGTCATTCCCCATGATGCGGAACTCAATCGGCGCATCCGCAGGCGGGCCCTGTTCGAATGGCAGTGCCAGGAAACGGGCGCTCGGAAATTCTTCGCGCACCCTGCGCTGGACTTCTCCGACGATTTCATGCGTCCGCTCATTCGAATCCAGCTGGACCCAGCCAGACGCAAAGCCTTCAACGCCTTCAGTATTGTTGATGATATTGTAATAGACGCGCGGAGAGGGCTGGCCGAGCACCCATGTCACATCCTCGACCCCCTCGATGCCACTGATCATCTCGGTCGCGCGATGGACCAAATCAACCGTATCGTGGATGTCGGCCTCGGGCGAGAGTTGCAGCGACACTTGAAACTGGTCACGTTCCGTTTGCGGAAAGAATTGTGATGGCAATTGACCAACGAGCCAGAAGCCGAACACCGCAGGGGCGACACCGGCCAGAATACCAAGCGGCGGATAGCGCAGCACCATCTCAATAGAGGCGCGATAACCATCGGAAATGAAATCATTGGTGAAGCCGTCGCGCCACCATCGACGCGGCCGCTTTGCATGCCCCGTCTCCCAGCCCCGCTTGCGGTCAAACCAACCGGCCATGGCCGGGATGACGGTAATGGATACCACGAAGGAGGCTGTAATCGAGAACACGACTGACAGGCCGATCATGCCGACGAACTCTCCTGCCCCGCCGGGCAGCATGGCGATGGGCGCGAAAGCAAGCGCCGTTGTCAGGGTGGAGGCCGCGAGCGGTGCTGCCAGATGATTCAGGCTCTTGCGGATCGCTTCGAAACGGTTCTGCCCCTTGGCGCGCAACTGGTCGAATTCGTCCACCACAACGATCGCATTGTCGATCAACAGGCCAAGTGAAATGACAAGCCCCGTCACCGACATCTGGTGCAGCGGGTGACCAAAAAGGCTGAACAGGATCAGCACGAGGCTAACCGTCAACGGGATGGCCATGCCGACCACGATGGCCGAACGCCACCCCATCGTGACGAACAGGACGAGGACGACGATGAAGGCGGAAAACAACAGGCTCTGCGCAAGACCGTTAAGGCGGTCATTGGTGTAGAGACTCTGGTCGAAGATTGTCTCGACCTTGAGTCCTGGCGGCGCGGATGCCGCAAAATTTTCAGATATCTCACGCGCACCTTCAGCCCATTTATCGACGCGCTGGCCGGGCGAAATATAGACGCCGACCATGACCGTGCGGAGATTGTTCTCATAGGCCTGCTGAGTGGACGGATCGGCAAAGCCCTTCTCAACCCGGGCCACATCGGCCACGCGAACAGCCGATCCGTCGGCACGTTGCAAGAGCGGAACCTGGCGAACACGGGATATGCCATCGAATTCACCCCCGACCTCAAAGCCGATCGTGCCGCCTTCACCGCGCAAGCGGCCCGCTGGTGTCTTGCTGTCAGCCGAGGCGATCAATGCCGCGGCCTGCCGGAAAGACAGGCCGGATGCCGAAAGCGCTTGTGGGTCGACGACAACGCGCACTTCCTCGACGGGCATGCCATAGGTTTCGGTTTCTTCTGTTCCGGGCAGGCGTTGAAACTGGTCTTCGAGATCAAGCGCGAGACGCCGCATGACAGTGATCGGCGGATCTCCCTCGCCGGTCCATGTCAGGCCCACCACAAGCGTCGCGGCGCCGACATAGAGGCGTTCGACTTCGGGCGTGCCGACGCCTGAGGGGAACTGCGCACGGGCCTCCTCAACCTGCCCTCGGATCAGAGTCCAGGTATCATCGACTTCGGCTTCGGACAGGTCTTCCCGAATTTCGACCCGGACCTGCGAGAAGCCCGACCTGCTGGTCGAGGTCACGTCTTCGATTTCGGGCAATTCCATCAGCGCCGCTTCAACCGGTTCTGTTATCAGCGCCTCGATCCGCTCAGCATCTGCGCCGGGGAATGGCGTCAGCACATAGCCATAGCGTTCAATCAGGGTCGGGTCTTCCTGACGCCCCAAAGTCAGCATCGCGCCCAGTCCGCCAATCAGGACTACGAGAATGGCCAGGATCGCCAGGCGCGGTAATTTGAAGAAGAGTGTCGACATCGGGTCTAGCCACCATTCACGGTGGAGGCGCGGTGAACATCCCGCGGCTCAACCGGCAAGCCAGGCACAATACGCTGCAGGCCATTGGTGATGACGCGCTCGCCATCCGTCACCGCGCCGCGCACGAAAGCGCGGTCACCATCAGTATGCACCATTTCGACCGGGCGCGTTGCAACCTGCCAGCCTGAGCCGACCGGCTCCGCCACATAGATAGTCCAGAGGCCGCGAGAGGCCGTCGACAATGCTTTCACCGGAACCCAGAAGCCCGGCTCGTCTATATCCCGCTCCATGGTCAGACGGACCACAGCGCCGGAAGCGACGATTTCGGCATCATTGATCTCGAACACAGCTGCGACCGTGCGCTGCGCCGGGTCGATCACGCCGGTCACGCTACGCAAGACGGCCTCAACCGCCCCTGTATCGGCCTGCAAAGTATACGCATCTCCAGGTATCAGACGCGCCGCGCTGTTGGCGGGTAGCCCGATGCGCGCTTCAAGATGCGCCGCTTCGACCAAGTCCAGAATCGGCTGGCCCGCGCCGGCAATCGCGCCTTCATCCGACCTGCGCGCCGTGACTACGCCATCGAACGGCGCCGGGATGCGGGACAGGTCAATCTGGACACGGAAAATATCGGCTTGCGCCTTGGCCGCTTCGACTCGGGCCAGCGCAGTATTCGCCTGGGCTTCGGCTTCATCGACCGCCTGCTGGGATACATGGCCTTGCATCTTGAGGGTACGTTGTCGCTCGACCGTGCTCAGGGCGAGAGAGTGCGCAGCGCGCGCCTCTTCGACCACAGCGGTGGCAGACGCGAGCTGGGCGCGCAGGCCGCGCGTGTCGAGGCTTGCCAGAATGCTGCCCCGCTTGACGCGGTCGCCCACATCAACGGCAATGGTCTCGATACGGCCACCAGTGGAAAAGCCCAGCGCAGAATTGCGTCGCGCTTCGGCAAGGCCGGAATAGGTTTCGTTCAGCGTGAAGGCCGTGGTCAACTCGACTGGCGCGACCTGCACCGCCATTGGCTCAGGCGCGACCGTAGCCACTTTGGGCCCCTCCTTGCTGCGCAACTGCGTCGCAGCCAGCACAAGGCCGCCGCAAACGAGCAACAGGATAATGAAGAAGAACAGCCCCTTCAGGGCCGTCGGCCGTTTGTCACGTGCGGTATCTCCGGCGGTGTGATCAATGTCGGTCATGGGTTTTGTCCTGACAGGCGGCCACTTCCAGTCCCGGCAGCAGGCTTTAGCAGCCCACGGATCTGAAGATCGGCATGGAATTCAATGAAGTCTGTTGCGGTCATCGGCTGTTGGTTCGGGACGAGCTGATGGAATTGCGGCATGTGGATGAGCAATTGCGCGAGCCCGTGAGAGGCGGCCCAGATTGATTTGGCCGCCATGACGGGATCAAGCGAGGGATCAAAAACCTCAAGCTCCTGCCCTTCAGTGACCATACTGATCAGCACACCAAAGGCCTGTCCTTTCTGAGACGCCACAAATCCGTCCCAGGATAATGGTGCGGCACAGCCTTCCGGGACGGTGCTCTGGATACTGGAAAAGGCTGCGGCGTAGTGGAAGGGGCGAGTTACTGCCGTCTCCACATAAGTTGCCACGCACGCCTTGGCGCGTTGCAGGAAAGGACGGTCTGCACTGGAGCTGCGATCAACCTTCTGAAGGAGCCGCTCGAAAAACGCCTCCTTCAACTCATCAATCAATTCGTCCTTCGAGCCGAAATACTTGTAGATTGCGGAGGGTGAGTAATCGATCTCATCGGCGAGCCGTCGAATTGACAAGCCGTTTTCGCCTTCCCTGGCGAAAACGCGCTCTGCAGCGGAAATAATCGATTCCCGCACGCGCAAGCGACGACGATCGGCTGGCGTCGCTTCGGAAGCGTTATCTGTCTGCATATGGCACATTACTCGCGCAAACCGTTCAGAAAGTGAACACTGTTCACTCTTGTACGCCTCCCCACGCAAATGCTCAAGCCTGCAATCGTTAAAGACCGCCTTTAAGAACGAGTCTCACCCTCCTATGTTGCCGCAATGACAAAGCGATTCCCTCCCGCCCCAGCCATTGCGACACCCATGCTGGCAACACGTCCAAGCGCCGAGGCGCGGCAGCTGCTCGCCTTGCGGCGCTCTGCCGGAAAACATTTCATTGGTGAGCCGGGGCCGTCTCCTGAGGCGCTGGATGAATTGCTCGAAATTGCCGCGCGGGTACCAGACCACCGCCGGATGACCCCTTGGCGGTTCATCGTATTTGAAGGAAAATCCCGCGAAGATTTCGGACAGGAGCTGGCGCGCATTCGGGGGGAAACGCTTGAAGGCGCTGAATCCCGGGATTTGCTGGAAGCCGCCGGTCTTTTTCTGCGCGCGCCCGTGGTTGTCGCAGTGATATCTGCTCCAACGGATGACGGTCGCACGCCCGTCTGGGAACAGGAACTCTCCGCCGGAGCGGTTTGCTACAATCTGCTGCTCGCTGCGAATGCGAGCGGATGGGCCGGGGCCTGGCTAAGCGAATGGCCAGCCTTCGATAAGCAGGTTGCGGGACGTCTTGGCCTGTCCGAGACCGAACGGGTCGCCGGCTTCATCTATCTCGGAACCTCAAAAATATCCCCACCAGAACGCGGACGGGCGGATATGTCCAAACTCGTGACCCGCTGGACGCGCTAACCGCGACCACGATAGGACGCAACGCCTGTATCCGGAACGTGAAGTCCGGCAGGCACCTCGCCGGACTGCCAGAACACGTCGATCGGGATGCCACCGCGCGGGTACCAGTATCCCGAAATACGCAACCAGGTCGCTTCCGTGAAATCGAAGATCTTCTTGCCGATGGAGACGGTGCAATCCTCATGGAAAGCGCCATGATTGCGGAAACTGGTAAGGTAGAGCTTCAGGCTCTTGGATTCCACCAGCCATTCGCCGGGCGCATAGTCGATTACAAGATGTGCGAAATCCGGCTGACCTGTCACCGGGCAAAGCGAGGTGAATTCGGGGGCCACGAAACGTGTCAGATAGAGCGTGCCAGCATGCGGGTTGGGCACGCGCTCCAGCTGGGCGTCTTCCGGGTTTTGCGGTTGGTGGGTCTGCTGGCCGAGTTGGTCCAGGCCCTGATAGATCGGATTGTCAGCCATATTATAGGATCGCCGGTACGGGAATGAGATTGAAGGTCAATCCCATATAGAGCGCATAGCCCAAAAGGAGAACTGCTCCTTCCCAGCGGGCGATCAGCTTGCCCGTGATGGCAAACAGCGCCATCAACGCAACCGACAGGACGAGCGCGGACATGTCGCCGACACTGATCAGGCTGTGGCCCGCGCCAGAGGCCAATGCATCCGTTGTCACATCTCCACTCGGCATACTGCGCACGCTGAACGGGTGGACGAGAGCCGTCAGGCCGAGAATACCCAATATATTGAATATGTTGGAACCAATGATGTTGCCGAGCGCGACATCGGCCTTGCCGCGGAAAGCCGCGATGGCAGACGTGGCAAGCTCTGGCAGACTGGTCCCGACCGCCACGATAGAGAGCCCGATGACCGTCTCGCTGATGCCAAACTCTCGTGCAATGACTACGCCGCCGTCGACAAGCAGCTTCGCGCCGAACACCACGCCCACCAGGCCCGCCAGGGCAATGAATACCCCCTTCACCACGCCGTAATTGGCCTCAACCGTTTCGCCTTCCCCGGCGTGCATTTCAGCCACTTCGTCGCCAGCTGCCTGGTCGGCAAACACGGAGAAGGCAATATAGCCCAGCAAACATGCGACCAGCACAAATCCTGCAAGGCGTGAAAACAGGTCGAACCAGATCAACACGCACAGAAGGGCGGTAACAATGACCATGATCGATGTATCGCGCATCAGGGCGCGTGGATTGGTAATGATGGGATGGATCAGGGCCGCCACACCGAGCACGAGAAGGATATTGGCGATGTTGGAACCAACGACATTGCCAACCGCTATGCCGACGGCGCCTTCATTTATCGCGCGCAAACTGGTCACAAGTTCAGGAACCGACGTACCGAAACCGACCAGAGTGAGGCCTATGACCAGTTCGGAAATGTTGAGCTTACGCGCAACACTGACCGATCCGCGAACCAGCCCCTCCCCTCCAATAAACAGGAGGACGAGGCCGCCCAGAACCATCAGATATGTCATGAAAATCCCCACGGGAAAGATTGAAGTTGTAAATATGGGGGACAGCCAGACATCGCGCAATCAGGCCAGTGAAGACTATTTTTGCGAGCTCGGGACGTATCGCCCATATGCAAAAAAACAGCTATCGGCTTGGAAGTGACAAATTTCAGCAAACTTGTTCACCGTACACTCAGCCAGAAGGCCCACATAACTCAATGAATAGGCAAGGATCGAGCACAGGATGGTAAACCGGGCAGAACGCCCAGCGGAGAGTCGTGCCCTGCCCTTTGGCAGGACTGCTGTCTGCTGTCTTGCGCTCAGCCTGATACCCGCCTGTGCCTATCTTCCTTTTACGGGCAACGACGAAACTCAAGCGTCCGACACGACCACAATTCCCGTCACGATCGAGGGGTTGCCGAGGGATCTGGAATCGGGTGCGCGCGACGCGGTGGAAATTCGCGCCGGAGCGCCGACCAGCCTTCTGGATGTGCGCCGCCGCGCCACGCAGGCCGCTGGCGCCCTTGAGGAATACCTCGCTTCCGAAGGCTATTTCACCGCCATTGTCAGCCCGGATCTCGTGGAAGACATGGACACGCGCCCGCGTCTTGATGTGGATTTGGGCGATCGGTTCACGATCGCATCGGTGGCCCTTTCCGGCGTGGATGACTTGCCCGCAGATGTCAGCAATCAGATCGACGCCGTTACAGATGAGCTGGGCATCGGCACATGGGCGGTCACCGAAGACATAGAGACGCTGGAGAAGCAGCTCGTCAGTCAGCTCCGCAATTTCGGCTACGCGTTTGCAGAAAGCGAGGGCATCGATGCGCTCGCATCCCGCGCCGACAAGACCCTGGAGCTAACCTACAAGCTGGTTCCAGGCCCTCGCGTGAAACTTGGCGAACTCGTTGTTCCAGACTCGCTGAAAACCAAAGACAGCGCCATCAACATCCTCCGCAACTGGCAGTCTGGCGACTATTATGCCCCGGAGAAGATGGAAACCTTGCGAACGCGCGTAAGGGGAACAAATCTCTTCGACGGCATCGGCGTGAACATCCATAAGACAGCCGACAGCGATGGGCTGCATCCCGTCGAACTCCAGCTATCTGAAGGCAAGCGTCGCTCCGTTGGCGCCGGTGTCAGCGTCTCGACATCTGATGGTGTTGGCACGACCGCCAGCTGGGAGAGACGCAATCTGACCGGCATTGGCGACACACTCGGTGTCGATGCCCAGATCGCAACGCGCACAAGCGAGCTGACGCTGAGTTATGAGCGGCCGAATATCGGTCGCTATGGGCGTGACTTCTCCGCTGAGACAGGCGTGCGCGCAGAAGAAACCGACGCCTACGACCTACAAGGCGCGAGCGTCTCGGCCAGCCTGTCCCAGCCTTTCAACGAACAATTTACGCTGTCCGCTGGCACGACGCTGGACGCGACCCGCTCCACCGACTACGAGCTGCGGGCGCAGGGCGAGGACGACTATGTCGAGCAGGTTACCCTCTCGTTTCCGCTCGGCGCGACTTACAATACGGTGAAGGCACCGCTGGACCCACAGGCTGGTAACCGCGTTTCTCTTGGTGTTGAGCCGGGTATTTCGTTCGGGGACGGAGAAGCGTCGTATACGCGAATTACCAGTTCCGCCTCGACGTATCGAAAAATCTCCGACCGCCTGGTCGCGGCTGTGCGTGCCGAAGCTGGCACGTTCCTGGGCGACGAAGGCGTGCCGGTCGACCGGAAATTCTTTGCGGGCGGTGGTGGGTCCGTACGAGGTTTCGAGTACCAGTCTCTTTCACCGACAGATTCCGACGGCAACATCATTGGCGGCGACGCCATGTTCGCCGCCTCGCTTGAACTGCGCTGGCGAAAGTCCGAGCGGTGGGGCTACGTCGCCTTTGTCGACTCCGGCTATGCAGCTGACTCCATCGACGAAGCCTTCGGCGAGATGCGGACATCGTTCGGACTTGGTGTGCGCTTTTACCCTGGCTTCGGACCGGTCCGGTTTGACATTGCCACCCCACTCGACCGCCGCGATGGGGAAGACCCGGTTCAAATCTATGTTTCCATCGGACAATCTTTCTGATGGCGGCGCTCACATCTCTCCTGGGCATGATCCGCAGACGGAAATGGTTGATGGCCATCCTGTCGGCACTCATTGCGCTGGTCGTCTTGCTCATTGCTGCACGCCTCTGGATTGCCTCAGACGGCGGGCGGGCTTTCGTGGAGTCTCAGATCGATGGCCGTGAAGCGGGGCCATTGGGCACAATCCAGATCGATGGCCTCAGCGGCGACCCTTTGGACCGGCTCGGCGCATCACGCGTCACGCTGACCGATTCTGAAGGCGTGTGGCTGACCATGGAAAATGTCGCCGTCGCCTGGTCACCTGCGCGGCTGATGTCGAAGACCGTGAAACTTGACCTTGTCAGCGCCGAGAAAATCGATGTGCGCCGCCGCCCCGTCCTGGAACGGGATGAGAATGAGAATTCGGAATCTTCCAGCAATTGGGCCGTGTCCCTCGATCAACTCAGTATCGCGGAGCTTTTGTTGCAGGAAGGCGTGGCCGGTCCACGCGCTGCTTTTGATATTGATGGCCAATTCCGTTTGCCGAAATCGCGCACGTTCGATCTATCCCTGACAGCGCTTCCGCTCGAAGGTGTCGGCGACCGGGTGGATGCCACATTGAAGCGCACAGCCTCAGGTGCCTACCGGCTAGACGCAGAAGTCGACGCTCCCGCTGGAGGTACCCTGGCCACACTCTCAAATCTCCCCGACGGCGATAGTGCGTCGCTCAGCGCCCGCGCCAGCGGAACGCTGGATGATGGCGATGGCTTTGCTCAGCTGAAGATCTCAGGAGCGACCGTCGCCGAATTGACGGGCAAGATCACGGCTGGCGGCTTGT